>JAKPAR010000170.1 GCA_029779375.1 Bacillota bacterium
CATCCTAAGGGTATAAATAAGGATGAAGAATGGATGGATGATTTTAACCAAATCTATAATGAAATTATATATAATTGTGAACTATATAGTATAGACGAAACCTATAGAGAAGGAGTAGCCCAAGCTATTAAATTTTTAGTATTAGATGTATATAATTCTAAAGGGGTACGTATAGGAGAACGAATCATACCTTCCAATGTGGTATATATGGATTTAAAGAATTTAAACTTTTTTGTAATAGAAAAGGCTATTGAAAATTTCAAACAAGCCAGTAGCAATTACAAGATTAAAAACCCCATAGCCTATTTAAAGACCTGTATATATAATGCTATATATGAAGTTAGTATAGATGTAGATGCAAAGCTTAGATATAATAATGTGATTTAAAAAATTAAATAATTTTTTAAAAAAAGGCTAATCTTTTTTAACCCTAAAATCCCTTGAGAAACTATCCTCAGGATTAAGAATCAACAGAGCAGGAGATGACATAGGAGGACTAAACAAAACCCACGCAATCCTTCAAAGAATGAGAAGTAGTACATCAGCAGAAAACTTACAAGCTGCAGAAAGTAGAATTAGAGATGTAGACATGGCAAAAGAGATGATGGAATTTACAAAACAAACAATACTACAACAAGCAGCTACTGCAATGCTTGCTCAAGCAAATCAAATGCCACAAACAGTATTACAATTGTTAAGATAAGTAAGGACATAAAAGACTGGAGGATTTTCCTCTGGTCTTTTTTTATTTTTTTGAAGGATTTTAGGTAAAAATGTAGAATATACTATTAATACAATATTAATCAGGGGGATGGAACATGTTGAACCTTGAGAAATACAAAACTATAATTAGGATGGAAAGGGAATACCAAGAGATAATTAATGATACAGAATATCTAAATAATTTAATATTGGAAGAAAATAAGACAATAAATTTAGGAATGAATATAGGTTACTTTATTAAAAATGAGATGCTTGATAGAATAGAGAATATTCTATTAATATACTCTGTTAGTGTAGCCTATCATTATTATGATGAAATAGGATATTGGCCGCATTTTTTTGAGATTTGTGGTCTAAAAGGAACAACTAAATATGATTCCCAGGTTGGATATGCTATACTGGAGCAAACTGGAATTACCAAACGTTTCATACCCAAATATGTGGATATAATCAAAATTTTATACATAAAATACAAACATGAAGAAAACCTTTTTAAGTTAAAAGATTATTTTGATGAGTATTTAGAAATTATAGATTGTCCCAAATATCTTAAAGGATATTTAAAAGATAAAGCTGGATGGGAATTTACCCTTCATGTATTAGTTTTTGTAATTAAGTCTAAATAGAGTTTCAAGTGTATAGATAATAAGATATAATGTAAATAACTAACTAATTATATGATGTAATTATAAATATATAAAAATCAAGGAGGTGGAGTTATATTGTTACTACAAAAAGAGAGAGAAGAGATTGTTCAGTATGGGAAAAAATTAGTTACTAGCAATCTTACTAAAGGTACAGGAGGAAATTTAAGTATTTATAATCGTAAAGAGGGACTTATGGCTATTAGTCCTTCAGGTATAGATTATTTTAAGATTAAGCCAGAAGATGTGGTAGTTCTTGATCTAGAAGGAAATAAAATAGAAGGAGATAAGAAGCCTTCCAGTGAATATGAAATGCACAGAATATTTTATGCTAATAGAGTCGATATAAATGCTATTATACATACTCATACTATATATGCTACTACTATTGCATGTTTAAACTGGGATTTGCCTCCAGTACACTATATGGTGGCTTTAGCTGGATTAAATGTAAGATGTGCTAAATATGCAACCTTTGGAACTAAAGAATTAGCAGAAAATGCTTTTGAAGCCATGAAGGATAGAAAAGCAGTGCTACTTGCTAATCATGGATTATTGGCAGGGGATAAGGATTTAGCCAATGCCTTTAATATAACAGAAGAAATTGAATATTGTGCAGAACTTTATTATAGGACTAAGTGTATAGGGGAACCAGTTATTCTATCAGAAGATGAGATGAGATTAATGTTAGAAAAATTTAAGACTTATGGACAGATTAAAAAGGAATAGGAGGTATAAATATGGAGAAGGCAATAATTGGAGGTACAGGAGTATATGATGCTGGAGATGGCTATAGCAAGAAGGTAAAAACTAAATATGGAGAAGTAGAATTGGATATTTTAAATATAGATGGAGAAGAAATAATTTTTTTACCAAGACATGGGAAGGATCATTCAGTGCCTCCTCATTTGATAAATTATAGGGCGAATATGATGGCTTTAAGAGAAATAGGAGTAAAGTATATTTATTCTACAGCAGCTGTAGGTTCATGTAATAATAAATATGAACCAGGGGATGTAGTAGTTATAAAGGATTTTTTAGATTTTACTAAATCTAGACCTGTAACTTTCTTTGAAGGAGGAGATGAACCAGTAAAACATGTGGATATGAGTGATCCTTATTGCAGAAATTTAAGAGAAAAATTTTATGCTACTGCAAAAGAGCAAGGATTAAGTATAAAAGGGGATGCAGTATATGTGTGTACAGAAGGACCAAGATTTGAAACTGCTCAGGAAATAAATATGTTTAAAAAAATGGGCGGAGATGTAGTAGGAATGACTAGTATACCAGAAGTAGTATTGGCTAAGGAATTGGGAATGTGTTATGCAACTGTTGGAATAATTTCCAATTGGTGTACAGGGGTAAAAGAAGAGATTACATTACATGATATACAAGGTACAATAGAAAAAAACAAGGAAAAGATAACAGATATTTTTATAAAAATTTTTCAGCAAGAACTACATCAGTCTAATTGTAATTGTAATAATGCTATCATAGAATTATAAATTTTATTAAGGAGGATTTTATGGATAAAGACTATTATTTTGATACTAAAACTATACATGCTGGAAGTACAGGGAAAAATCCAAATAATGCACTAAATCCACCTATATTTCAAACATCCACTTTTGTATTTGATGATATAGAACATGTAGAGAAAGTTATGAGTTTTCAATCTAATGATTATGTGTATACTAGAGGCAATAATCCTACATTAAGATTATTTGAAAATAGGATGGCAGAATTAGAAAAAGGGCAAGGAGCTGTGGCTTTTGCTTCAGGCATGGCAGCCATTAGTTCAGTATTATTTAGCCTTTTAAAGCCAAAAGAGAGTGTGATAGCTCATAGGACATTGTACGGTTCAAGTTATAATGTGATAACTAAGTTATTACCAGAATACAATATAGATTATAAGATGAT
>JAKPAR010000191.1 GCA_029779375.1 Bacillota bacterium
AGATAAAAAAGAAATTTCTAAAGATGATATAGATAAAATAGTAGCTAAATCTTTAGACAAAAATATATTTAAATTGCTGGATAGTATTGCAGCTAAAGATGTAAATGAATCATTAAAAACATTCAATGAAATATGTATTTTGAATGAACCATTGCCTAAAATACTATTTATGATAATTAGGCAATTTCGACTTTTAAGACAATGTAAAATTTTAAAGGAAAGTGGCTTTGGTGAAAAAGAATCTATAGAGAGAATGGGAATTAAACCTTATGAATTTGGGAAGATATCTAGGCAGTGTAAAAGCTTTTCTTGTGAAAAATTGGATAATGCATTGAAACTTTGTTTGGAAGCAGATGAAAAACTTAAAAGTACCTCAATAAATTCTAAATTGGTTTTGGAGATGCTTATAGTCATATTGTGTCAATAAAATGAAAAAACTTCGGGATATAACCGAAGTTTTATATTATATAGCTTCATTTACTTTGTTGTTTAATCTTTTAGTCAAACGACTAACTTTTCTTGAAGCAGCGTTTTTGGAAACAACATTTTTTGTAGCAGCTCTTTTTAATTTTTTATCTATAATCTTAAGTAATTCTCTAGCTTCATCGAAATTACCTTTTTCTACTGCTCCATCAAATTTTCTAATATATGTTCTAATTTCTGACTTTCTACTTTTATTTATTTCAGTTTTTTTATTAATAACACGAATTCTCTTTTCTGCTGATTTGATGTTTGCCAACAAATTCACCTCCCCATTATCTAACAAGAAATATTTTACCATGAAGGTCTATAAAATGCAAGGCAAAATAGATTTTATTTATTATACATAAAAAAAATTATAATACTAAAAATAGTTATGATGACTTATAAAGTTAAAAAAATGAGAGGAGTGATTTCAATGTTTCAAGTAAGAACAGATTTAGCTGTTGAGGCTAGAGAATTATATAGTCATGGAACAAATAGGGAAGTTCCTGGAGTAGAGGTCAGAATAGAGGAAGAGGAACACTATACTATAACAAGAGTGAAAATATTAGATGAAATTGGTGAAAAAAACATGGGGAAACCTATAGGTACATATGTGACTATAGAAGTCCCTAATTTAAAAAATCCCACTCAAGATTTAAAAGATGAGGTAAGTATCCAACTGGCAAAAGAAATAAAGGCAATAGCAAAGAATACCAACAAGACCAAAACTCTTATAGTAGGGCTGGGAAATTGGAATGTCACTCCAGATGCATTAGGGCCTAAAGTAGTGAAAAGAGTTCTTGTTACGAGACATTTTTTTGTTTCATATAAAAAAGAAGATGATGAAGAGATGGCTAATGTTTCAGCACTATCTCCAGGTGTTATGGGTCTTACTGGGATTGAAACAGGAGAGATTATAAAAGGAGTTGTAGAAAAAATTAATCCGGATTTAGTTATAGCTATTGATGCACTGGCATCAAGAAATATGAATAGAATTAGCACTACTATACAAATTTCTGATACAGGAATAAATCCAGGTAGTGGAGTAGGAAATAAAAGACAGGGACTTAATAGTGAATATCTAGGGATTCCAGTTATTTCAATAGGTATTCCTACTGTAGTAGATGCTGCTACTATGGTTAATGATACTATGGATTTGATCATTGATTCTATGATGAAAGAAGCAAAAAATGGATCGGAATTTTATGAAATGCTAGTTGAATTATCAAAAGAAGAAAAATATTCGCTAATAAGAGAAGTGCTAGAGCCTTTTATGCCTAATACTATTGTGACTCCAAAGGAAATTGATGAACTTATAGATAATCTTTCTATTATAATAGCAAATGGACTAAATATAGCTCTTCATCCAGGAATTGATTTAAAAGATGTGAATAGGTATATAAAATAAATAGTTTTTTCATATAAATCTTCCTTTTAGAATATATTTTTATGATAGCTTTATTGAAAAGGAGTGTATTTATATGAATACAAAGGTTTATAGGACAAGATTTTATTATGTATTGTTTGCTCTTTTTTGTGTTTTTATATTTTTTTTAGGTTCTACAGTTGTGATGAAATATTTTAAAGATGATTTAAATCCCATATCTGATTATGAAGAAAGTGTTGAGGTATTTAGTTTTGAGAAACCTGAAAGAATAGATAAATCAGAAATATTGTTAAAAATCATATCAGTTTCAAACTCGTCTATGAGTGCTTTTTTAAAAGGGGAAAGAGAAATTGATACTGGATTATATGAATTAATTAGAAAGAATTTAAGTGATGCTTTGAATATAGATATTTATATAAAGGCTCAATTTCCGGCGCTATTTACTTTAATAGATGCGAAAAATTCAATACAAATACCCAAAGGCAAAGATATAGAAGTGTCTAAAGACGATAATTTAGACGTACAGCAATTAGAAGATTTGATATTTGTTGAGGATTTGATGGAAAGTGAAGAAGGAGAATTTCTTAAAGAAAACGAAATTAAATCAGAAAATATAAATTTAGAAGGAATACCTGTTGCTCAAAACATCAAAAAATTGGAAGTAAATAAAGAAAAACCTTATGTTTTAATATATCATACCCATGGGACAGAAGCTTATTTGCCAGTTGTGGAAAATACATGTCATACTATAGAAAAAAAGTACAATGTATTGACTATTGGAGATATTATTTCTGAAAGTTTAGAAAACGCTGGTCATGGTGTTTTACATGTGACTACTTATCATGATTCTCCTTCTTATAATGGTTCATATACAAGATCGCTAAATACTATTAAAAATGTTATGGGAAATGATTCAAATTTAAAAGTGGTATTTGATATTCACAGGGATGGAATACCGGAAAATGCAAGCTATAAAAGCAAAGCAGTAAAACAATCTAAAATTGTGATAGATGAAAAAGATGTAGCTACTTTTTCCATAGTTATTGGTCCAGATTCTCCAAATGTAGATGAGGTTCTAAAGTTTGCCAAATATATAAAAGTAGTTTCTGATACTCTTTATCCTGGACTATGTAAAGGAATAATAATAAAGCCTAGTGGCAAATTTAATCAATTTGTTTCTGATTATTATGCTTTAATAGAAATAGGTAGCAATTTCAACACCATAGAGGAGGCTCAAGAGTCAGCAAAATTGGTGGGAAAAATATTGAGTGTAGTTATAGATAAACTTCAGGAATAATTTTGCTTTTTTTTAATAAGAAAAAGTGCTATAATGGTATAAACTTAGTATTACATTTGTGGAGGGATTCTTATGGAAGAAGATAAAAAAACAAAACCAAAGAGTGAGGCTATGGAATGGATAAAAAGCATCTTTTTTGCTGTTGTTGTTGCTATTTTGATAAAAACATTTATATTTAATACTACTTATGTGTTGGGAAGTTCAATGTATCCTACTTTGCATGAAAAAGATAGATTGTTTACAAATAAAATATCCTTATATTTTTCCAATCCTGATAGGGGCGATATTGTAATACTTAAGGCTCCAGACAATCCAAGTAAAGATTATATAAAACGTGTTATAGCTTTGGCTGGTGATACAGTGGAAATAAAGGATGGAAAAGTATATTTAAATGGTGAGATTTTAGAAGAAGATTATATAGCAATGGATGCTTATACGCACACTTATGATGAGGATACTTGGATAGTTCCAAAGGGATATGTATTTGTTTT
>JAKPAR010000194.1 GCA_029779375.1 Bacillota bacterium
TGGACGAAGGGTTTTTGTATTTTTGATAAATTGATAAGGAGGAGAATAGAATGATAGATAATTTACCAAAAACTTACAATCCCAAAGATTTCGAAGATAGAATTTATAAATACTGGAACGATAGTGGATACTTTAAAGCTAAAGTAAATAAGGAGAAAAAGCCTTTTACTATAATGATGCCACCACCAAATGTTACAGGAAATCTTCACATGGGTCACGCATTAAACAATACAATACAAGATATACTTATTAGATGGAAGAGAATGGAAGGATACGAGGTACTTTGGCTTCCGGGTACAGATCATGCCAGTATTTCTACAGAGGCTAAAGTAGTAGAAAAGTTGAAAAAAGAAGGAAAGAGCAAAGAAAAACTGGGAAGGGATAAGTTTTTAGAAGAGGCATGGGACTGGACGAAAAAGTATGGAGGAAATATAAACAATCAGTTAAGAAAGTTAGGAGTATCCTGTGACTGGTCAAAGGAAAGATTTACTCTTGACGAAGGACTAAGTGATGCAGTAGAAGAAGTTTTTATTAGACTTTATGAAAAAGACCTTATATACAGAGGAGATAGAATTATCAACTGGTGTCCAAATTGTAAAACTGCAATATCTGATGCAGAAGTTGAACATGAAGATTCTAAGGGAAACTTATGGTATATAAAGTATCCTATAAAAGATAGTGAAGAATTTATAACTATAGCGACTACAAGACCTGAAACAATGCTTGGAGATTTAGCTATTGCTGTACATCCAGAAGATGATAGATATAGCCATATTGTAGGGAAATATGCTATACTTCCACTAGTTAATAGGGAAATACCTATTGTTGCAGATGAGTATGTAGATATGGAATTTGGTACAGGTGCTGTAAAGATAACTCCATCTCATGATCCCAATGATTTTGAAGTAGGAGGAAGACACAATTTAGGACAATTAAAGATAATGAATGATGATGCTACAATCAACGAATTGGGCGGAAAATATGAGGGATTAGATAGATATGAGGCAAGAAAGAGAATAATTGAGGATTTGGAAAGTGAAGGGTATCTATTAAAGATTGAAGAACATGCAAATAGTGTAGGACATTGTGAAAGATGTAAAACTGTAGTTGAACCTATTATTTCAAAACAATGGTTTGTAAAGATGGAGCCATTGGCAAAACCTGCCCTCAAAGTCTATGAAAATGGGGAATTAAATTTCATTCCAGAAAGGTTTGGGAAAATTTATACGCATTGGCTTGAAAACATAAGAGATTGGTGTATATCTAGACAACTTTGGTGGGGGCACCGACTTCCTGTATACTATTGTAGAGAATGTGGAGAAATAATGGTTACAAGAGAAAATCCAGGGAAATGTACTAAATGTGGAAGTACAAATATATATCAAGATGAAGATACTCTTGATACATGGTTTTCATCAGCTCTTTGGCCATTTTCAACATTAGGATGGCCTGAAGAGACAGAAGAATTGAATTATTTTTATCCTACAGATGTGTTGGTTACAGGATATGATATTATATTTTTCTGGATTGTAAGAATGGTTTTCTCTGCACTAGAACAAACTGGCCAAGTCCCATTTAAAGATGTATTTTTGACTGGATTAGTTAGAGATTCAGAAGGAAGAAAGATGAGCAAGTCTCTAGGGAATGGCATAGATCCATTAGAAATAATTGACAAGTATGGTGCTGATGCTTTAAGATTTACTTTAATCACTGGCAATTCTCCAGGAAATGACATGAGATTTTATATAGAGAGAGTGGAAGCCAATAGAAATTTTGCAAATAAACTTTGGAATGCAACAAGGTTTGTACTCATGAATTTAGATGAAGAAGTAGCTAAAGATGAAATAGATATTAAAAATTTAGAAGAAGAAGATAAATGGATATTGTCAAGAATAAATAGCATTATAAGCGAAGTAACAGAAAATTTGTCAAAGTATGAAATAGGTATTGCGGGACAAAAGATTTATGATTTTGTATGGGATGAGTACTGTGATTGGTATATAGAAATGGTTAAGCCAAGACTTTATGGAGAAAACAAAGAGAGCAAAGAAACTGCCCAAAGAGTACTATTATCAGTTCTAAAAGATATATTGAAACTGCTTCATCCATTTATGCCATTTATAACAGAAGAAATATGGAGTTACTTGCCAGAAAATGAAGAAGCACTAATCATAAGTTCATGGCCAGTATATGATGAAAAACACGAATTTAAGCAATCAGAAAAGAGAATCACATATATAATGAATGCTATAAAAAGCATTAGAAATGCAAGGGCAGAAATGAATGTTGCTCCATCTAGAAAAGCTAAACTTATTTTTGTTACAACAGATGAGGAAGTAAAGGAAATATTAAAATATGGAGAAGGCTATTTTACAAATTTAGCTTATGCACAGGAAATAGAAATAAAAGATAATAAAGATGGACTAGGAGAGGACAATGTAGCAGTAGTTATTGATAGATGTGAAATATATATTCCATTGAAGGATTTAATTGATTTTGACAAGGAGATAGAGAGATTAGAAAAAGAAAAAGAAAAGTTAGAGGGAGAACTTAAGAGAGTTAGAGGCAAACTTTCAAACGACAAGTTTGTAAGCAAAGCTCCAAAAGATGTAGTAGATGCAGAAAGAGAAAAACAAGTAAAATATGAAAATATGATGAAGAAAGTATTAGAACGATTAGATAGTCTAAAGAAGAATATATAAATATAAATAAGGCGGTCTCAATTTTTTTTGAGGCCGCCTTATTAGAATATATAAATCAATTGTTTAATTGATTTATATACATAGGCAACTTGATTATCGAGATATTATTGGTTAATTAGTTGTAAAATCTAGCAGATCCTACATTTTTAATTTTACTACCAAATGATAAACCTACTCCAGCACTATCTTTACCTACAGATACACTAGGAGAGGCATATGCGGTATTTAATCCATAAGCAGCATAGGCTACGATATCTGGAGTTTTTGTCTTAGTAGATAGTTCTGATATAATGGAGCCTGCATCTATCCAGTGACCTCTAACATCACCATTAACTACTGTAGATTCATTTTTTATTACCTGAATACTTGATAGATACAGATCATCAGCATTTACAGTTGCTGTAGTATCAACTGTATCACCATAATGTGTATTAACATATGATAAGTATCCACGAGAGCTCCTTTCAATAAACGGAGAACTCCAAGTAACTGCAAATATATCTTTTGAGGCAAATGAATTGCCTTCGGAATATTTTCCTTTCCATCTGAATGCAGCTACCATTTGTGTACTAGAACCACTGCTATTTGAAGTAAAATTATTGAATCCACCATATACTTCGCAATTTGATGAAGCCATTCGTAACATTTCATCGCTACCATCAAAATTACGAATAGCACTTAATGGTAACTTTTTCGACTTTTCCGCCTTTTTGCTCTATTATTTCTAATGCTTTAATGTGATCATTTGGGTCATGACTTTCAAGAAGCTTGTTAATGATATCAACCGAGTTATCACCATCAGCAAAAACTTTTGATGGCACTTTTAACCCTATCATCAAGGTGAATACAAGTAAACTTGAAATTACAACTTTAAATACTTTTTTCATAAGATCTCCCCTATTTTAGTTAAGTTTTTAAAACCGGTTATTTTTTAGTATCTCGATAAAACAAGTTTTATATTTTAAAAAATTTCTTGTAATATATAATTATTTAATCTCATTCTTTTTTATTTTTCGTAAAATAAAATATCCCATTGTTGCTACAGAAAAAATTCCACTGAAATCATCATTATAGAATGAACCCAATCCACTTCCTAGTCGCCCAATAAAAAGTGTAGTTATTATAGCTAAAAACTCATACATTTTCTCAGCTCCTTTTCATTGAATGTTTTTATTAATTTTATTATAATGTTGATGTTTTCTTTTATATCTATTTGTACTAAATTTTAATGTTTTAGATATTTTAGTGTTAACCCAATAATAGGGCTTGTCTTTATTTTCTGGAGGTATTTATGCTTTTATTTATTACCTTCAACTTTTTCTAATACCTCATAATCATGTCGTATTTTGTTAAATATTAGAACTTATGCATTATAGTTACTTAGAATACATTATTTAACTATAAATATATCAAATTTTAAAATTTATGTCAATACTATTTTATACATAATTTTTTTTAGTTGTTCTTACATAACTAAAATAAAAATTATCTCAAAAGTGGTTTAGTTACCAACTTTTGCAACACTCCCATTTATTAAATTATCTTAACAATCAAAAAATTGCGAAAGTGATAAAATATAATAAAAATGAAAACACTTCAAGGGGGAAGATTATGAAGAAGACAATTGTTTTATTTATCGCCTTTTTTATATTTATATCTGTATTTCATATTTATTATAATGCAGATATTATTGCTAAGCCACCTTCTTTTGATTGGAGTAGGGATGTAAATTTGCAAAGTATAAAGTTTAATAGGACACCATTAGCAGGAATAGATGATGATAACAATGTAGTTTTAGTATATCCATATGAAAATGGAGAAGGAAAAGTAGGAGTCAATTTATATGATGAAAAGCTAGAATTGATAAAAGATGAAGTTGTAGATATAGAAGAATTGAATTTCAACAAAATATTAAAAGATGAGATATTTGTATATGGGAGTAGAATTTATTGGAGAGATAACTTACTTAATAAAGTTTATATAGGAAGATTTTGTGATGAATATAAGAAAATAGAGATATTTAGCGAAATTGAAAATGTAAGTAGAATGAATGTATATAGTGATGGAGAATTTGATTATTTAGCTTATGTAGATAAAGATGATATTTTTATTGCAAAAATTAAAGACGGTTCTGTAAAAACAATTGAAGGGCCTAAAAATCAATTAGATATAAAAGATATAAAAGTATTTAAAGATAGTCAAAAAATATATTTACAGTTTGCTAAAAAAGATAAATCTGTTGGATGTAAAGAAATATTTGTTTCAGAGTGTGATGGCGAAAATTGGTCTAAACCATTGATGTTAAATAAAATAAATGAAGTGAAGATTTCAATAAAAGACATGAGTATTTTTGCAGATGATGTAAATGTTTATTCAATAATTACAATTCAAGGAGATAACAAATCTAGCTTTACTTATATTGTAGATGGATATGATAAAAAAACTAAAAAAACATTTGAAACTTTGAAATTAAATAATGCTATGAAATATGGCGTAGGAGATTTTTCAAGTATACCTGCAATTATCAATTCTACAAATGAAGGCATAGAACTAATAACTACTGCCCCTACAACTATAGATATATATAGCCGAAATGCTTCAAATGTGGTAAAATTGCTATTGGATGATAGTGGGATAAAAAAAGTAAAATTGCTTTCAAAAACTAAAAGCTGGTCCAATAGACCCAATTATATCAAGGGAAACTATGAGTATGTATTTTGGAATGAATCCGAGAATGGTTACAATCAGATAAAAGGTGCAACTACTGAAAAAACAGTGTTTAATAGAACTACAAATAAAACTAGAAAAGTAATCGCTGAGGCTATTGGTGAAGAAGTACCAGTACTTATAAGTTTTAATTTTCTTCTTTCTTTTGGGGGAAGGTTTATATCAATTTTTCCAGCACTTATGTGGCTTGTATATATTTTTATGTATAATGAAAAAATGCAAAAAAAACAAGATAAGATGTTTTTAATTGGAATAGCAATTTTTTATGTGTTTCAACTGGTGACAATAAAGGATTTTTATGTGCCACAAGCTATGGCATTTATGCCTAATGTATTAAAAATTTCGGGTGCAAAATTCATATATCCAACTATTTTTACAGCAATAGGTTGGCTTGGAGCAAATTTTTATAAGAAGAATGCAAATGTCAAGGAAGGATATAAATTATATGGAACTTTTTTAGTTGTTTCTTATATACTTATGAATCATTTATATTCACCATATCTTTTTAAGTAAGAATACAAAGAAAAATTAGGAGGATGAAAATGAACTACCAAGAAGCATTAGATTTTATAAATGAAGCAGAAGGGTTAGGATCTAGACTTGGACTAGAAACTATAAAAAAATTGATGAATTTATTAGGAGATCCACAAAAGGATTTGAAATGTATCCATATTGCAGGTACCAATGGAAAGGGTTCCACCACATCATATATTTCCACAATGCTCAAGGAAGCAGGATATAAAGTTGGAATATTTACATCTCCATATTTAGAGAGATTCAATGAAAGAATTCAAATAAATGGAATAGATATACCAAATGATGTTTTTGCTAGAATTACTGAAAAAGTCAAAGAAAAAACTGAAGAAATGGTAAGTAGAGGTCATTCTCATCCTACAGTTTTTGAACTCATAACGGCTATTATGTTTATGTATTTTAAAGAAGAAAAAGTGGATTTTGCAGTATTGGAAGTAGGTCTTGGTGGCAGGATAGATTCTACCAATGTCATAGATAATTCATTGATTTCTGTCATAACAACTATTGACTATGATCATATGGATGTATTGGGAGATACTTTATATAAAATTGGAAGCGAAAAAGCTGGAATCATAAAGGAAAATGGAATAGTTGTATCCTATCCTCAAAATGAAGAAGCTTTAAAGGCCCTTTTGGAAAAGGCAGAAGAAAAAAATGCAAATTTCATAATATGTCCTATGTCAAATATAAAAATACATGAATTAAATGATAGTGGAGCAGTTTATGATTTTCAATATGATATTTATAAATTTGATAAGTTGGTTATAAATCTTTTAGGGAAACATCAAATATATAATTCAGCTCTTGCTTTGACTGCTATTCTTGAATTAAGAAGTAAAGGCCTTGTAAATATAAGTGATGAGGAAATAAGAAATGGACTTATGAAGACTAGATGGAATGGAAGACTTGAAGTTATAAGTAGGGATCCTATCTTTTTAATTGATGGAGCTCACAATAAGCAAGGAATTGAAGCCTTAATTTCTTCTCTTAAATTGTTTAATTATGATAGATTGATTTTAGGAATAGGAATACTCAAAGATAAAGATGTAAGCCACATGGTGGAAATTTTAGCTCCTTTAGCTGATGAAATAATAGTTACAGAAGTTGATAGTCCTAGAAAGATGGAAGCTAATGAATTGGCTCGAATGATAAAAAAATTTAACAAGAATGTTAGGGTGGAAAAAGATATTAGAGATGCAGTAGAGAAATCTCTAGAATTAGCGGATAAAAATGATTTGATTGTATTTTCAGGTTCAATTTATATGATAGGTGATGTGAGAAAAATTGTTTTAAGTTTGTAATCAATGGACCTCTCAATGAATAATATATAGTATATGTTTCTTGGGAGGTTTATTTTATTATGAATGTGGTAGAATTTTCGCTTTTAAAAAGATTAAAAGATGAAGATTTAATTGAAAATACATGCAATAATATTGATGAATTGAAATGTCTATTAGATACAGGAGATAACGAAGAGTATTGGGAAAAAGCCATGGTTGTGAATGATATGATTATAGAAATTAAAAAAAGAAATTTAAAAATAAGGGAAGATGAGTTGTTTGAGAAAATCATTAAAAAATAGATGCATATCTTGATTTGCTTTTTCAAATCACCTTCATATTGTATATTGCATAGATTGATATATATACAGTAGTGGAGGTGATTTTTAGCAATGGAATGGAAAGTAGTTGTAGCTAATACTGGAGAAGACTCTATTGGAATAATAGATTTGCAAAAAAAATATGCATGTGAAATAATTTCCATTATTTCATTTTTAAAAAAAGAAAATGATTTAAATATTTATTTAGATAACTATCAACTTGGACCTTATGATTTATGCTTGAGTAGCTATAAGGACAAAATTTATTTGGCAAATGCATATGACAATTCTATTTTTAAAATTGATATTTATAACAAAAAAATTGATGATATACTAGCAGTAGGTAGATTTCCTTCTTGTGTAAGAGTATATGATGAACTTATTTTTGTTTCTAATTCAGATTCAAATTCAGTTTCTATAATAGATGAAAAAAGCTTTAAGCTCATTGAAAATATTCAAGTTGGAGAAAATCCAGAGGATATAGAAATAGATAGAATATCAAAAAAAATATATATTGCTAATAACAATGGTCATAGTATAAGTGTTATAGATTTAAAAAAAGATAATATAGAAAAAATTAAATTAGATAAAAACCCTATAAGAATATGTTTGGAAGATGAAAGCATATATATGCTTTCACGTTTCAACAACGGTACTTTAAACAATAGCAATTTTTCTGTTTTGAATATAAAAGATTTTAATATAGTAAAAAGTATAGACATAAAAGGTATATTCAACAATATGATAAAAATCAACAATAAAGACATAGTTTATATAACTAGTCTTGAAAATGGATATTTGAATAAGATAGATATTAAAAATGGCAAAATTGTCAGCAACAAATATATAGGAGGAATGCCAAATAAAATGTTATGGATTGCTCCAAATATATTATTTATAACTAATATATCTCAAAAAAACATAACTATTTTTGATACTATTGAAGGCAAAATAATCAAAAATTTAGAGGTGGGTTCAGAACCAAATGGTTTAATTATATTCTAAAATAAATTTTAGTTAATTAATGTATTAAGTATTTGTTGATATATTTTGGAAGGGTCGGTCTTCCAATTATCACATATGGTTTTTGCTTGCTCACTAGATACTACATTTAAATAAAGGCTAAACAATGTAGTATCATTTTCTACTAGTTTTAAATTTACGATATATTCATTTTCATTTTTTTTAAAACAATCTCCAATTACTTGTGTTTCTCTTTTTATTTCTTCTTCTTTTATCTTAAAATTTTTATCTATATCTTTTTTTATTTCTTCTGGTATTCTATCTATAAAATAGTCAAGTGTAATTTTGCCTTTTTCCAAAAGAGTATATATTTCTTTATTACCATTTCTTGAATTTTCTATGAATTGAGAAGCTACTAACTCACTTAAAAATTGCTGAATTAGGAAATAATTCATATAATTATTTTCTAGAACAAATTCAGTTATTTGTGCATTTGTAAGTGGAGTTTCTGATTTATCTATAATATAGAGCAAAAGAAGTTTACTTTGAGCAAGTTCTTCAGTATTTTCTATAAACATTCTAACACCTTCTTTACAAAAAAATTGTAATATATTTTAAATTATATCATATAAAAACGAGAAGTGAAATTTCCTTCTCGTTTTTAAAATTAATTATTTACTTGTTAATTGTCTTTGGGCATCTTCTACAAGCTTTTTAACCATATAGCCTCCAACATACCCATTTTCCCTTGAAGTCAAATTTCCTTTATCTATATTGTTATAATCAGGTATTCCTAGTTCATTTGCGATTTCAAGTTTTAATTGATTTAATGCTTCTCTTGCTTCTGGAACAACAATTCTATTGTTTCTAGCCATTTTTTATTCCTCCCTTTTTAAAATGTTTTAGGAGACCTATTAATAATTTAACCTATTTAAAAAAATATATCCTTTCAGTATATGGAACTGTATTTATTTAATGGTTAGCATTTAATACTATTCTACTATTTTAATTCATATTATATATAATAACAAATAAATTAATAAATAAATAATATATTTTAGCAGGAGGTAAAAAACATGAATGAAAGCAAGAATATCACTTTAAGGATTTTACTTGTAATTTTGATATTATTTATATCTATTATTTATACTAGTTATAGCAATAATATTAGTATAGTAGAAGTTTTTTATGAAAAAAGGGAATTGCCAATATATTCAGTAGAAACAGATGAAAAGAAAATTTCTATAAGTTTTGATGCTGCTTGGGGTGATGAATATACAAGACAAATACTAGATATACTAGATAAATATCAAGTAAAAACAACTTTTTTTCTGGTTGGTTTTTGGATAGACAAATACCCTGAATTAGTAAAAGAAATATCTGAAAGAGGTCATGATGTGGGAAATCACTCTACAAATCATCCGTATATGAGTAAATTGTCAGAAGAACAAATACTCAAAGAGCTAAATACAACGGGAAACAAAATAAAAGATATAACTGGGAAAACTTCTATACTTTTTCGCCCACCTTATGGAGACTACAACGACAGACTCATAAGAACATGTATGGAAAATGGATATTATGTCATTCAATGGGATGTGGATTCACTGGATTGGAAAGAACTAGGCGTCCAACCAGTAGTTGATAGAGTAACAAGAAATGTGAATAATGGTTCCATAGTTTTATTTCACAACAATGCAAAATATGTAACAGAATATTTACCTCTAGTATTAGAAAAGCTTCAAAGTGAAGGATATGAAATAGTTCCTATTTCAGAACTTATATATAAAGAAGATTTTTATATGGACAATACAGGACGACAATTTCCTAAAAATAGGGGAAACAACTAAAATAAACAGAATACATATGAGCAAAAAGGAGAATAGTTTATGCAAGATGAAAAGATGAGTTTTATTGGTATAGTAGGAAACTCAAGAACAAATATGGCTTTTTATATGATAAAATCAATTTTTATAAAAGCAGGTTTTTCACCTATATATTCTAATGACAATGATAGCATCATAATATTAAAATCTGAGAAAGATAGACAAATTGGATTAATAAATATAATGCCTAAAGATTTAAAAAGCATTTTAAATTTGAAACTTAATTTTAATATTGTAGTATATACAAATATTGTACAAGAAGAAAAAACAGATGATGTAATTTTGAAATTTTTCAGTTCTTTAAAAAATGTGATTATTTTAAATATGGATGAATCTAATTGCATGAATTTACTTAAAGGAAATGACAAGGCACTAGTTATGACTTATGGACTAAATAATAAAGCAACTATAACGGCTTCTAGTTTAGATATAGGAAATTCAATTGCATTTAATTATTGTCTACAAAGAGAATTGTTAACGGTTTTCGACAATAAAATAGAACCTTTAGAATTTCCTGTAAATCTAAATCTTATTGGGAAAGAAAATATTTACAATTCATTAGCAGCTATATCTGTGGCATTGTGCTTTGGCTTAGATATAAATACAATCAGAGAAACGTTAGCAGAAATGAGAGGACTAGAAAGAAATATGGAGAAAATATATGACAATAAATTCATGATTATTGACAATAAATGTATAAATCCTATAGATTATAATCTGACTTTTGAAACTGTTCAACATTTGAAATATAAAAGTATCATACTTTTAAATGGAATGGGGATTGATTTTGGAGATGATAATTTTAAAAAAATTATAGATATTATTTTAAATTGGTCTTCTATATTGGGTATTAAAAATGTATTATTCTATTTTGACAAGAAATATAAATCAATTGAGGAAAGTATAGAGAAAATATTTTTAAATACTGATTTTTCTTATAATGTGTTTTTTTCTTTAAGTGATTCTATAAGATATTGTTTAAAAATTTTAAATGATGATGATTTGTTGTTGATTATGGGGGATGATATATTGAATGGTTCTAAAGATATTTTGTTAAAAGAGCTAAGTTAGTATTGAAAAAAGGATTTTTTTAGGATTTGTCAAATATTAATTTAAGTATACTTTTGTTATAAATTTTTAGAGTATAAATCATATTATGAGGTCTTTTGGAATAAGTATAGATATGAAGCACAAAAACATAAGAATAAGGGGGAGTGACAACAAAATGGTTGACAAAATTATAGATACAAATATGGTTACAATTGTTGGCAAAATAATTTCTGAAAAAGAATTTAGTCATGAAATGTATGGGGAAGGGTTTTATTCGTTTAATTTAGAAGTTCCAAGATTAAGTGAATCAGTTGATGTTTTACCTGTTACTATTTCTGAACGGCTTATTGTGAATATGGACATCAGAATGGGGAAATATGTTCTAGTGGAAGGGCAATTAAGGTCCTATAATCGTTATATAGACAATTCCAACAAGCTTGTCTTAACTGTATTTGCTAGAGACATTTATATGCCAGAAGATGATGAAGAATTGAAGGAATTGCTGAAAAAACCAAATGAAATTTATGTTGATGGCTATATATGTAAATCTCCAATATATAGGACTACACCTTTCGGAAGAGAAATTACCGATTTACTTGTAGCTGTTAATAGACCCTATAATAAGTCTGATTATATTCCATGTATAGCTTGGGGAAGAAATGCAAGATTTTGTCAAAGATTATTAGTTGGAGATCATGTGAGGCTTTGGGGAAGAATTCAGAGTAGGGAATATCAGAAAAAACTTAACAACGGAGAAATGATTTCAAGAGTTGCTTATGAAGTATCCATATCTAAATTGGAATACATAAAAAATGACAACAATAGAGATGGAAAGGAATACGAAGGATAGAATTCTTTCATTGGAAGCCTTTGAATTTAAAAAATTCAAGGTCAACTAATTCATCATCCATTTGACGAATTAGTTGACCTTATATTATCAATTGAGTTATAATTTATCTAATACATATTTAAGGCGTTTTATGATGAGCTATTTAATTTATTTTTTTCTGCTTTATACTTGTATATGAGAATAAGAGGTGTTTTAATGTATTTGAAGATAGTATTGGGTGTGGTTTTTTTTGTTATTTTAATAAGTATACAGTATTCTCTAAACAGGATATTGTATGAATTAAGAGAGATAAAGAAAAACCTTTATAAAAGAAAAGATTATGACTAAGAATACAGAAGGGAGGTAAATAAGTACATGAATAAACAAAGGAGAATATTATTTAGTTCTGAAGAAATACGAAAAAGAAATGAAGAATTGGGTTTGGAAATTTCAAATGATTATAAAAATGGAAATTTAGTAGTAATATCTTTGTTGAGAGGTAGTTTTATTTTTGCTTCTGATTTAGTGAGAAATATAAATATACCTTTAGAGATAGATTTTATGACTACATCAAGTTATGGAAATAGAGAAGAATCTACGGGCAAAGTAAAAATACTGACAGATATACAAAGTGATATTGAAGGTAAAGATGTACTGATAGTTGATGATATAATTGATTCAGGATTTACTATGAAATATGTTATTGATCATATTCAAAAGAAAAGCCCAAGGTCAATAAAGACGTGTGTGTTGTTGGACAAACCTAGCAGAAGAAGGGTAGAAGTATATCCTGATTATGCTGGATTTTCAATACCAGATGTGTTTATAGTTGGATATGGTCTCAATTATGGAGAATACTATAGAAACATTCCGTATATATTTACTTTTGATGAATAAAGTTGAGAGTATACTCTCAACTTTATTCTCTAATATCTTTTAGGATAGCAGTTTTATCAGAAGTCTTAGCGTCTTTTTCTTTAATGAATTTTGCTGGAATACCTGCAACTACACTATTTGGAGGAACATCCTTTGTGACTACAGATCCAGCTGCTATTACAGAACCTTTTCCTATTTTTACACCTTCTAGGATGACTGCATTAGCTCCAATAAGCACTTCATCTTCTATGATTACTGGTGTTTTGCTAGGTGGTTCTAAAACTCCAGCTATAACAGCACCAGCACCGACATGAACGCTTTTCCCTATTTTAGCTCTAGAACCAATTATGGAGTTCATATCTATCATAGTATAATCACCAATTTCAACGCCTACATTTATGACTGCTCCCATCATTATGACTGCTTTATAGCCTATTTTGGCAGTTTCTCTTATGATAGCACCAGGTTCAATTCTAGCTTCAATATCTTTCAAATCAAGTAGTGGAAAGGCAGAATTTCTTCTATCATTTTCTATTTCGTAGTCGATTATATCACTTTTATGATTTTCTAAAATAACTTTGAAATCTTCCCATTCTCCAAACAATATTTTAAAATTTTCATCTCCAAATTGTTTAAATTTCGAGAAGTCTATATTTGAAAGATTTCCTTTCAAATATACTTTTACAGGAGTGGTTTTTTTCGTCTCTTTCATGTACTTTGCCAATGCATAGGGATCATCTAAATAGTTTTTTTCATTGTTCATTTGTATATTAGCACCTCCAAGGCTGTTAACTTTTTTTCATAAGTTTTTCCATATTATAAAATCCATTTTCTTTATTATATACAAATTTTGCTGCTTTAATAGCGCCTTGAGCAAATATTTTTTTAGAAGAGGCACTATGTTTTATTTCGATTACTTCATCACATCCAGCAAATATAACTGTATGTTCTCCTACGATGGTTCCACCTCTTATAGAATGAATTCCTATTTCATTTTTATCTCGAGCTTCTTTTTTAAAATGTCTATCAAATACGTAGTCTTTTTTATCTTCCAATGTGCTATTTATAGCTTCAGCTAACAGGTAAGCAGTGCCGCTGGGAGCATCTATTTTTTTGTTATGGTGTTTTTCTACAATTTCTATATCGAAGGTATCTTCAAGAACTGGTGTAATATCTTTAAGTATAGATGCCAATACATTTATACCTAATGACATATTTGCAGAATAAAAAACAGGTATTTTTTCTGATGCCGTTTTTATTTTATCCATATCATCATTAGTTAAACCAGTTGTGCCTATAACTAAGGCAATGTTTTTTTCTATTGCATATTTAAGTAAATCAGAAAGTGAACTAGGATGAGAAAAATCAATTATTACGTCTATTGCATCATTACAATCGAAAATATGGTTATATACTTTAAAGTTACTTTGAGTATTTAGGGCGTTTACATCGACTCCTGCTATTAAACTCATATCATTATCTTCCTTTACTTCATTAGCTAGTACTTGCCCCATTTTCCCATAGTAACCATTTATGAGGACATTAATCATCATTTTACCCCCTTATATCTAGTCCATAGAATTTCATTTCATCTATTAAGATATTGCGATTTTTATCTTCCATATTTGTGAGAGGAAGTCTTAAATCTCCAACATCCATACCTAATAAATTCATGGCTTCTTTTACTGGTATAGGATTGGTTTCAATGAAAAGGGCGTCTATAAGTGGTTTCATTTTTAGTTGCAATTTTCTACTTTTTTCTAGTTCACCATTTAGATAAGCAAAAACCATATCATGAGTATCTTTTGGCAATATATTTGCAACCACTGATATGACTCCGACTCCACCTAAAGAAAGAAGTGGTATTACCATATCATCATTTCCAGAATAAATATAGAAGTCATCACCACATAATCTTGCAATTTCGGCAACTTGAGCTATATTTCCGCTAGCTTCTTTCACTCCATGAATATTTGGATGTTTTGATAGTTTTTCCAAAGTTTTAGGTAATATATTTAGTCCTGTTCTACTAGGTACATTATAAATAATAATAGGAATATTTACACTATCAGCTATAGCTGTATAATGCTCTATCAATCCCTTTTGAGTAGTTTTGTTATAGTATGGAGTAACTGCCAATAATCCATCTGCTCCAACACTTTCTGCATATTTTGAAAGTTCTATAGAATGTTTTGTATTGTTACTTCCGGTTCCAGCTATAACGGGAATTCTTTTATTTACTGTATCTACTGTAAACTTAATTGTTTCTTTTTTTTCTTCATCAGACATAGTGGCAGATTCTCCAGTAGTTCCACATATGATTATAGCATCTGTTCCTTCAGATATATGCCATTCTAGCAATTCTTTCAATTTTTCGTAGTCAACCTTATCGTCTTTAAAAGGTGTAACTATTGCAACACCTGATCCTTTAAAAAGTTCCATTCAAATACCTCCCATATATTATTTATTTTTAGTTAAAAGCTCTGCAATTTGGACAGTATTAGTTGCTGCGCCTTTTCGAATATTGTCAGCTACTATCCATAAATTAATGCCATTGTCCACACTAAAATCTCTTCTGATTCTTCCAACATATACTTCATCTTTTCCTTCCACTTCTATAGGCATTGGATAAATATTGTTTTTCACATCATCTAATACTATAATTCCCTTGCTTGTTTTTAATGTATTGTATATTTCACTTATTTCAAATTGTTTTTCAAATTCAATATTTGCAGATACACAGTGTCCATATCTAACAGGTACTCTAACAGTAGTAGAAGTAATTTTAATTTTGTCATCATGAAGTATCTTTTTAGTCTCTTCAATCATCTTGATTTCTTCTTTTGTATAGCCATTGTCTGTAAATTCATCTATATGAGGTAGACAGTTAAAAGCTATAGGATGTGGATATTTTTTAGGTTCTAAAGATTTTAACCCATTTTCTAAATCCATCAAACCACCTATACCTGAACCAGAAACTGCTTGATAGGTTGAAAATATTATTCGTTTTATTTTAAAAGCTTCATGAAGTGGTTTTAATGGTACTACACATTGGATTGTGGAACAATTAGGATTAGAGATTATACCTTTATTCCATTTTATATCTTCTGGATTAACTTCAGGAACGACTAAAGGTACATTTTCATCCATTCTCCAAGCACTACTATTGTCAACTACAACAATACCTTTACTTTTAGCTATAGGAGCATATTTTTTACTTATTTCACCTCCCGCAGAAAAAAGTAGTATATCTAGTGGTTTATCAAAAGATTTTTCATTTAATTCTTCAACTTCATATTCCTTATCATTAAATACTAATTTTTGTCCTTTAGATTTTTCAGATGCAAAGAGATATAGATTGTCTACAGGAAAATTTCTTTCTTCCATTACTTTGAGAAATGTTCTACCTACCATACCTGTAGCTCCAACTATGCCAATATTAACTTTATTCAATACTTTCACCCCTTATTAGAATAATTATAGTAATATATATTATTATAGTATAAATAATTGGATACTACTAGAACAAACTGATTGATTTAAATGTGAAAAAAATATACAATTATATAAAAACAGTTAAGGAGGTAGAAATGGAAAGAAAGCACATGAATCCAAGTATTTTTGAAACAAATATTTTTTACTTGATTATTGGAGTTTTACTTTTATTTTTAGGAGGACTAGTTCAGTCTAAAGAAATATATTTAGGTCTTATTATTACTGAATATTTAATTATCCTTCTTCCAACAATTACATATTTAAAAGCTAGAGGATATAGCCTCAAAAAAGTACTGAAATTAAATAAAATTTCAGCTAAAGAAGTAGCTTTGATATTTTTAATTGTTATATTTTCTTATCCTGTTGGAGTGTTTTTAAATTATTTGATGATTCTTCTTTTGAGTAATTTTACAGAGTTAAAGCCAACGCCTATACCTATACCTAAATCTACATGGGAATATTTTTTAGGACTTTTAGTTATTTCTTTGTCTCCAGGTATATGTGAGGAAGTGCTTTTTAGAGGTATGGTTATGTCTTCATATGAAAAATTGGGAAAGAAAAAAGCTATTATTATATCAGCAATTTTATTTGGAATATTTCATTTTAATCTTCAAAATTTAGTGGGTCCTATATTTTTGGGAATAATCTTTGGGTTTATAGCATATAAAACTAATTCGTTATTCTCTACAATGATTGCCCATGGAGTTAATAATTCTATCGCTACAACAATTGCTTATTTAACTATGAGGAACATGGATAAAATATCTATTGAAAGTCAAGATATAGGAATTTCTATGGGAAGTTTTGCTACAGTTTTAACTATAATCGTTGGATTTGTAATAGCCATAATTTCAGGTGCTATAGCTTATACTTTGTACAAATCTTTACCTGATAATAGTTATGAAGAAGATATTAGCTTTGAGGAATACACTCCAAGAGTAGTACATTATTTGCCATTGCTCGTAGTTTTGGTTATATTCATAATCTATAATTATATGGTTTTGTTTGTATACTAGAATAAAAGTAATCCCTCTTGCCATACTAAAAGGCAGGAGGGATTTTAATGGCCAAAAATAAGAAAAAAGAAAAAATAGAAACGTTGGAAGATAAATTAAAGTATGAAATTGCAGAAGAGTTGGGGCTTATAAATAAAATAAATGAAGTAGGATGGGGTGGTCTTACAGCTAAAGAATCAGGCAAAATAGGAGGAATTATAACTGTTAGAAAGAGAGAAATGAAAATTAAGGATGACTTGAAGAAATAGAATTAATATTATAGAATTGAAGTAGTTGCAGGGGGTGGATGATGTGGATATGGATTTGATAAAAAGAGCTAGTGATATGATAAGAAAATCTTCAAAGACTTTTGTTTTAACAGGTGCTGGAATTTCCACAGAAAGTGGTATACCTGATTTTAGAAGTCCAAATACAGGGCTTTGGGAAAATACAGATCCAATGGAAGCCTTGTCTACTACAGTATTATATAATTATCCAAAAAAGTTTTATAGTGAGGGATATAAAATTCTCTTAGATATGAAGGATGCAAAACC
The DNA here is from genome assembly GCA_029779375.1 of Bacillota bacterium. Lineage (GTDB taxonomy): Bacteria > Bacillota > Clostridia > Tissierellales > Sporanaerobacteraceae > Sporanaerobacter. The sequence goes on from JAKPAR010000194.1 coordinate 18,212, forward strand.
CAATAGAGCACATTATGTCTTAGCTGAAATGGAAAGAATGGGATTTATTTCTGGGATTATAACGCAAAACATAGATAATTTACATCAAAAAGCTGGTTCCCAATATGTTTTAGAAGTTCATGGAAATACTAGAGAAGGTAGCTGTGTAAATTGCGGGAAAAAAGTAGATTTAGATGTTTTAACTGAAAAAGTAAACAATAATGAAATTCCTCCTAGATGCGATCATTGTCAGGGAATTTTAAGACCTGATGTAGTTATGTTTGGAGATAAGTTGCCAGAAGATTTTAATGTTGCTGTAGAAGAAGTAGAAAATAGCGATTTACTTATTGTCATTGGTTCTAGTTTGGTTGTAGCTCCGGTAAATTATTTACCTCAAATGGCTAAAAAGTTGATTATCATTAATTCAAGCAGTACTGCTATGGATTTTTGTGCAGATTTGAT
>JAKPAR010000255.1 GCA_029779375.1 Bacillota bacterium
TGTCTAATGACTTGTGAATTTTTAAAAATATAGGATATGAGAGCTTTAGATTTAAAACGATGGCAATCATGACTATAGGGACTATCAATAAGCTTATAAGTCCAATTGTTCTATCCAAGATAAGAGCCATGACTATAGAACCTATTCCCAAAAGAGGAGCTTTGACGAAAACCCTCATAAGACCATGAGCGAAGTTTTGAATTTGGTTTACATCGTTTGTGAGCCTAGTAATGAGAGAAGCTTCTGTAATTTCGCTAATTTTACTAGCACTTAGTCGATTGATCTTTATGTATAAGTCTTCTCTTAGGTCTTTGCCTATACTTTGAGATACAATCGAAGATTTTATATTTCTAATTACCGCAAAACCAGCTCCTAGCAATGTGAAGACCAACATATAGAATGAGTACCTTAGAACATAGTTTAAGTCATTGTTCTTTACTCCATTATCTATGATATAACTCATCATAGTTGGCAAAATTAAATCTATAAAAGCTTCCAATATCAAGAAAATGATGGCTAAAGAAAAATCCTTTTTATATTTTTTAGCGTATTTAAATATATAACTCATGTAAATCACCTTCTATATAAGATATACTATATATATTAGTACTATTTAATGAAAAATAAAAGCTTTGATTTTCGAAATAAATTGAAGGAGTAAGTTATGTATCCCATAAAAACTAAAGACAATCACAATATAAAGTTGAATATCGAGGGAAAAGGGAAACCTATATTATGCTTACATGGATTTTTAGGTAGCAGCGATGATTTTCGCATAATAAAAAGGTTGCTTAAAGATGATTTTAAAATTATTTCTTACGACCAAAGGGGATTTGGTTGCTTTAATTATGAAAAACACTTAGATGTAAAGCTGCTTGCAGATGATTTATACGCGGTGCTTAAAGTGATAGATGACAAAGTAATAGTTGTAGGGCATTCCATGGGAGGAAGCGTCATATTAGAGTACCTTAAAAACTACAAAGATGAATTTATAGATGAGTGCATTTTCATAGAATCTTCTCCTAAAATGCTAAATGATGAGAACTATAAAGATGGGTTGTTTAAAGGATCTTATACAATAAAAGATTTAGATAGAGACTTATATTTGCTAGAAAACGAGTGGGAGAATTTTCTTTCTTCGTTTATAGACAAGATTTTTTTAAATAAAAAAAGAGAAAAAGAGATTGCACTTCAAAAAATGAAACTAATTCCAAATAAAAGCATGAGTTCCCTTTGGAATTCTTTGTTGCTTAGCGATTACTTAAAGGATTT
>JAKPAR010000259.1 GCA_029779375.1 Bacillota bacterium
CCTGGTATGAAAAAATACAATATGAAGAAAAAAGAAAAAAAAGTACCTTTAACTGTAGAAAATAAACAAAGGAAATCTTTAGTTGAAGAAAGAAGAGAGACTAATGAGAATTATAAATATTTAGAGTCCAAATATGAAATTGATCAAGCTGAAGTAAAAAATATTGGTGTAGAGAAAGAATGCAAAGAGGGCAAAGAAAAGGCACAAGTATTGGGCAAAATTACCTCAAGAGACATTGTTAAAGGTATAGTGATGAAAGAAATACTATCAGAACCAAAATGTAGACAAAATAAAATTTATTAAAGATAAAGAGTATGTTAGTTAAGTACAAAGACTACATACTCTTTATTTTGTAATACCTCCTTTATTTTAAGCATAAATTTAAATAAAAAGGAGGGCTTTTTAAGTGAAAAATAAAGTGGATGATATAAAGTCGAATATTTCAGATATATTTGAGCTTCCAAAAGAAATAGTCATGGATTTGCCGAAGATAACAATGATAGGTAATATGCAAATACTAGTTACTAATCACAAAGGTATTATTGAATACACAAAAGAAATTATAAGAATTAATACGAATTCTGGAGTTATTAAAATAACTGGTTCTGATATGTATTTAAAAACCATTCTTTCAGAAGAGATAATTATTTCAGGGCTTATCGAAAAGCTTGAATTTTTGTACTAAGGGGTGTATATATGCTAGCTATAAAAATATGGAATTATTTTAGAGGATATGTTATTATTAGAGTTGAAGGACTTACTCTTGAAAAGTTTTTAAACTTAGCTGTAAACAAGGATATATACCTTTGGGATATAGAAAGAATTGAATATACAGTTATTGAAGGGAAAGTAAGTTTAGAGGGTTTTAAAGCTCTAAGGGAGGTTGTAAAGACTGTAGGCTGTAGGGTATATATAATTGATAAAAAGGGTTTTCCTTTTTTGTTAGAAAAGATTAGAAAGAGAAAAATGTTTGGAATTGGTTTTATAATATTTATAGCACTTATAATATTTTTATCTTCGTTTATATGGAGTATTGAAATATTAGGAAATGAAAAGATTAAGGATGAAGAAATCATAAAATTTTTGAATAGCATAGATGTTTCTTCAGGTAAAATGAAATATAATATAGACTTTGAAAATATAAAAAATAAAATATTTGATGAATTTGATGAATTTTCTTTTGTTTCAGTTGAGATGAGAGGAACTAAACTTTTTATAAATGTAAAAGAACAGGAATTACCACCTGAAAAAATAGATACGAAAACTCCTTGCAATATTGTAGCTAAGAAAAAAGGAGTTATAAAAAAAGTCATTGCAAGAAATGGGAAAAGCATCGTAGAAGAGGGCCAGGTAGTAGAAAAAGGTCAAGTATTAATAACTGGGATCATAAAAGATGAGTCTATGGAAGAAAATATACTTGTTCATTCAGATGGGGAAGTATTAGCCATCACTAGATATGCGTATACAATGGAAGAAGCTATCGAAAAAGAAATAAAAGAGGAGACTGGTGAGGTTTATATAAGAAAAGAGTTGAAATTTGGAGAAAAAGGAATACAAATTATAGAAGGAGAAATTCCTTTTAAAGAGTATATAGTAGTTGAGGATACAAAAAATATAGTGGATTTTTTACCTATACAAATTGTAAGCTATGAATATAGAGAAGTTGAAGTAAAGAAAATAAAACAAAATATAGATTCACTGAAACGTTCAACCCAAGTATTGGCAGTACAAGAAATAAATAAGATATTGCCTAAAGATAGTCAAGTAATATCTAAAGATGTGAAGTATAATATAGAAGATAACAAATTGATAACACAGGTAATTATAGAAGCTATTGAAGATATAGGAGAAAAGCAAATAATTTATAATAGGGAGGATTAGTTTTGAGTAAAGACATCACGGAGAAAATCATTGCTATAGAGGATGAAAATGTTGTATTTGAGTTATTTGGCAAATTTGATGAAAATATAAAGATAATTGAAAGTGAATTTAGTGTAGAAATTCTTTTGAGGAGTGGAGAAATAAAAATAATAGGTGAAGAAATTCCAGTTATGCTGGTAGATAGGCTTATATATAAATTAATTGAAATAATAAAAGCACAAGGTAAACTTGCAAAGCAAGAGCTAATGTATACCATTCAACTTATTTATGAAGGAAAAGAAGAAAAGGTAAAAGAATTAATAGATGAAACTATATGTATCACTTCATCTGGAAAGAGTATAAAACCTAAAACTTTAGGTCAGAAAAGATACATTGATTCTATAAAAAATAATGATATAGTATTTGGAATTGGTCCAGCAGGTACTGGGAAAACTTATCTTGCTATGGCTATGGCAGTAAATGCTTTTAAGAATAAGGAAGTCAATAGAATAATATTGACAAGGCCTGCAGTGGAAGCTGGAGAAAATCTAGGATTTTTGCCTGGAGATTTACAAGAAAAAGTGGATCCATATTTAAGACCTGTATATGATGCACTATTTGATATAATGGGTTTTGAGACTTATGGAAAGTTTGTTGAGAAAGGGCTTATAGAAGTAGCACCATTAGCATATATGAGAGGAAGAACATTGGATTCTGCTTATGTAATACTTGATGAAGCACAAAATACTACAAATGAGCAGATGAAAATGTTTTTAACAAGATTAGGATTTGGTTCAAAAGCTATAATCACTGGTGATATCACTCAAATAGACTTGCCACGTGGAAAGTCCTCTGGTCTTAAGACTGTAACTAAAATACTTTCTGGAATAAATGGTATAGATTTTGTTTATCTAACAAAATTAGATATTGTGAGACATCCATTGGTACAGAAAATAATAGAAGCTTATGACAAATATGAAAAAAATGCTGAGTAGATATTTTGTTGGGGGGTTATCCCATGATGAAACAAAAAATTAAGGACAAACGAATAAAAAGGCCAAAAGTTAAAAGGGTGGTTTCATATTTTTCTGAACACAAAAATGTTGGCATTATAGTATTACAAATTATTTTTACATTGCTTCTGTTTTTTACAATTATTGACAACATAGAGCCGAAAAAGGTAAAGGTAAGGATAGGAGATGTATCTCCTTATGAAATTAGAGCTACTAAAGATATAGAAGATAAAGGTGCTACGCAAAAATTAAAAAATGAGGCAATGGAAAGGGTTGAGCCTAGATTTAGAGTCAATCCATCTGTTCAGATGAAAATGAAAAATGATATTAGAGTTTTTTTTGGCCTTGTGAAAGATGTAAAAGCTTATGACAATATGAGCAATACAAAGAAAGCCAATTTGCTTGAAGAACAATCAAATATAAAATTACAACCTAAATACTTTAATATAGCTGTGAGAATAGACAACAAAGAATTAAATTCTTTAGAAAATGCTATATATGATATTATAAATCAAATAATGAGCACAGGTATAAAAGAAGAAGAGTTAGAGTATGAAATGGAAAATGTAAAAAGTATTTTTAAAACTTTGGATATGTCCAAAGAAGAAAAGGAACTAGGTATGGTTCTTATAGAATCTACTATAGAACCCAATAAGTTTTTAGATATGGAGGCAACTCAAAGGAAAAAGTTAGAGGTAGCTGAAAATGTAGAGCCAGTTATTGTGAAAGAAAATCAAGTAATTGTAAGAAAAGGCGATAGAATAGATGTAAATGCATATGAAATGATAAAAGATTCTGGGCTTTTAAAAGAAAAAGAAGGGTATGATTTAAGTACCATAATAGGTACAATTATTATTATTCTATTAGTAGAATCTGTGATAGGGTTGTATTTATATCATTTTAACAAGGAAGTTTTCACAAGTTCAAAGCTAGTTATACTAGATATTATAATTATAAGTATAGTTCTTATATCTGAAGGAGTATATAGTATTTCACCATATATAATGCCTGTTTCTACAGCCGCTATGCTCATTACTCTTATCATAAATCCAAAACTGGCTTTAATAATAAATGCTATATTGGCCTTTTTAATTGGAATTATTTTAAAAGTTGATGAAAGTGTAGTAGCTATGCTATTGATTGGAGGAAGTATAGGAGCATTTAGCGTGATAAATGCCTCCCAAAGATATAATATTTTTTTCAATGGATTGGTAGTTGGAATTGTAAATGTTTTGACTATAGTATCTTTTGGTCTTGTAAAAAGAGCAGATATTTTAGATACCCTTATAAAGAGTGGATATGGTGTATTAAATGGGATTTTTTGTGCAGTTTTAACTATAGGTACATTGCCTTTGTGGGAAAATGTATTTCAAATATTGACTCCTCTTAAGTTACTAGAACTTTCTAACCCAAATCAGCCCCTTCTAAAAAAATTACTTATGGAGGCTCCTGGGACATATCATCACAGTGTGTTGGTAGGAAATTTAAGTGAGGCAGCTGCAGAGGAAGTAGGAGCAAATCCACTTATAGCAAGAGTTGGAGCATATTATCATGATATAGGAAAACTAAAGAGACCTTATTTGTTTAAAGAAAATCAGTTTGGATTTGACAATCCTCATGACAAATTAAACCCAAGCCTTAGTACACTGATTATAACAAATCATACTAAAGATGGGCTAACAATGGCAGAAGAGTATAATTTGCCTAAAGAAATAAAGGATATAATAATTCAACATCATGGAGATACGATAGTAGCATATTTTTATTATAAAGCACTAAAAGGTGAAAATAGTGAAAATGTAAAGATTGAGGATTTCAGATATAAAGGGCCTAGGCCTCAGACCAAAGAAGCAGCTATAATAATGTTAGCTGATTCAGTGGAGGCTGCAGTTAGATCTATTAAGGAACCTAACAAAGGGAAAATAGAAGAAATGGTCAGAAATATTATAAAGGGCAAATTAGAAGATGGACAACTTGAAGAATGTGACTTGACTTTAAAAGATTTAAACACAATTGCCAATATTTTTTGTACTGTACTTTTGGGCATATTCCATGATAGGATAGAGTATCCAAAGCTTGATATAAATGAAGTAAAAGGCGAAATTAAAGGAGAGATATAGATGGATATATATATAGATAATAGACAGGACAAGATAGAAATAGATGAAAAAATTGAAGCCATTGAAACTATTATAAATCAGGTCATAGAGGAATGTTTAAAAGAAGAGGAACATTCTACAGATGTGGAAGTGAGCGTTTCTTTTGTAGACAATGAAGAAATTAGAGAATTAAATAAAGAATATAGAAATGTAGATTCTCCTACAGATGTGCTTTCTTTTCCTATGGAGGAAGATTCTTTTGGTCTTTTTACACCTCTTTTAGGTGATATTGTCATATCTCTTGAACGTGCTTTAGAACAATCAAAAGAATATGGACATACTTTTGAAAGAGAAATAGCGTATTTAACTGCTCATAGTATGTTTCATCTTCTTGGATATGATCATATGACAGATGAAGATAAAAGGATTATGAGAGAAAAGGAAAAAAGCGTCATGAAAACTTTAAAGATATTTAAAAATGAATAAAATAAGGTGGTTAAATGAAATCTAGAAGTCTTATAGATAGTTTTAATTATGCGGTAGATGGAATAATTTATACATTAAAAACTCAAAGAAATATGAGGATACATTTTAGTTTAGCTGTTATAGTTCTTGTTTTAAGTCTATTTTTAAATTTTAGTAGACTTGAATTTTTGATACTATTTTTAACAGTAAGTTTTGTGATAGCTTCAGAAATGATAAATACATCTATAGAAAAATCCATAGATCTTTTTACAGAGGATTATCATCCTTTAGCAAAAATTGCAAAAGATGTGGCGGCAGGGGCAGTTCTCGTATCAGCTATAAATGCTATAGTGGTGGGTTATTTATTGTTTTTTGATAGATTAAATCCTTATTCCCATTTACTATTATTTAAAATCAAAAATTCACCAATTCATTTGACTTTTATATCTATATTTTTAGTCATAATTATAACTGTAATTATAAAAACAATAGCTCAAACAGGTACTCCTTTTAAAGGAGGAATAGTTAGTGGACATTCAGCTATTGGTTTTTTAATAGCAACAATCATAAGTTTTTTAGCTCAAAATGTATTAATCACAACATTGGCTTATTTTATGGCTATACTATTAGGAGAAAGTAGAGTAGAAGGGAAAATTCATAGTTCTTTTGAAGTGATAACAGGTGCTGTATTGGGAATTTTAATAGGAATTTTAGTTTTCCAAATTATAGGCTAACAGGAGGGATTTATGAAAAAGATATTATTTATTTTCTTGGTATTTTCTATTGGCTTAATTGGTGTGGGTTGCAGAAGAAATGAAGTGGGGATAGGAGATGATGAAGGGATAGTAATTGCTGACGATGAAGAAGTAAATAAAGAAGATGGAAAAGAAGACGAAGGTTTGAAGGAAGGCATACCTTCACCTTTAAGCGGAATTTATGCATCTAAGGGAAAAGTAAGTAGAAGGCCAGTAGCGGTTATGTTTGATAATCATCCAAGAGCTAGATGGCAAGCGGGCCTTTCAGAAGCAGAAGTGGTTTATGAATTTATGGTAGAAGCACCTTATACAAGATATATGGGAATATTTCTTATAAATGACCCAGAAGAATTAGGGCCAATTAGAAGTTCAAGACCTTATTTTGTTACTACTCTATTGGAGTATGATCCAATATATGTAAGAGTCGGCGGAAGCGAGGAAGCTAAAAAAGATATAAAAACCTTAGGTATTGCAGATATTGATGGATTGTCAAGTTCACCAAGTGTTTTTTATAGAAATACTAAGAATGGCAAAAAAAAGCCTCACAATCTTTATACAAATATGAATATTATACGAAAAACTCAGGCTGAAAGAGGATATAAACTAGAAGGAAACTTTGAAGGATTTAAATTTTTCACTGAAGATACTGAAATAAATGGCTTTTCTGCAAAAGATGTAACTATTATCTACAACAATGAAAACAATACTCAGTATGTGTATGATGAAGCTAAAAAAAATTATAAAAGATATAAAGATGGTAAGCTTCATATTGATGAATATTACAATATACCAATTGTAGCTAAAAATATTGTCATACAAGAGGCCAATACAAAAGTTGTTGATAAAGAAGGTAGACTTAAAATTGATTTGATAGGTAGTGGAAATGGTATATATATAACCAATGGACAAGGTCAAAATATTACTTGGACTAAAAATTCTAGAAATGCTAAAACTAAATACTATGATGAAAGTGGAAGAGAAATAAAATTCAATTCTGGCATCACTTGGATTCAAGTGATAAATACAAAAACAAATTTAGCTATTAAATAGGAGTGATTGTTTTGAATCAAAGAGAACTTATAGAAAAGGCTTTTGAAGCTAAAAAAATGGCTTATGTGCCTTATTCAAATTTTCATGTAGGAGCAGCAGTACTTATGGAAGATGGTAGTATATATGGAGGGTGCAATATTGAATCAGCCTCATATAGTCCTACAAACTGTGCTGAAAGAACTGCTATTTTTAAGGCAATTTCAGAAGGAAAGAGAAACATAAAAGCTATAGCTATTGTAGGAGATGCGGGTTTTACTTATCCATGTGGAGTTTGTAGACAAGTTATAAGAGAATTTGGGAAAAATGCAAAAATAATCATTGCTAAATCATTAGATGAATACAAAGAATATACTTTAGATGAATTGTTGCCTTACAGTTTTGGGCCAGAAGATTTAGAAAATGCAGTGAAATAGGAGTGATGCTATGTATAAATCAGGTTTTGTAACTATAATAGGAAGACCTAATGTAGGAAAATCAACGCTTTTAAATTTTATAATCGGAGAAAAGGTTTCAATTATTTCAGATAAACCTCAAACTACAAGAAACAAAATTCAATGTGTATATACTCAAAATGATTTTCAAATAGTGTTTATAGATACTCCAGGTATTCATAAACCTAAAAATAAATTAGATGAATATATGATGAATATATCTAAGAGTACATTAAATGAAGTTGATGTAGTTACTTTTATGGTAGACAATAGCAAAAGAATAGGACCACTAGATGAAAATATTATTTCGCAATTAAGGGGTGTTAGAACACCTAAAATATTAGTTATAAATAAAATAGATAAGCTCTCAAAAGAAGATATAGCTGAAATAATGGACACATATAGAAGATTAAATATGTTTGATGACATAATACCAATTTCTGCAATGAATGGGACCAATGTGGCTCTTTATATAGATGTATTAAAAAGAATGTTGCCAGAAGGGCCACAATATTTTCCAGAAGATATGATAACAGATCAGCCTGAGAGATTTATTATAGCTGAAATTATAAGGGAAAAAGCACTTCATTATCTGGAAGAAGAAGTACCTCATGGAGTATTTGTAGCAATTGATATGATAAATACAAGAGATGACAAAGACATAATAGATGTTCATGCTACAATTTATTGCGAAAAAGAATCTCATAAAGGGATTATCATTGGGAAAAATGGAAGAAAATTAAAAGGGATAGGTAAAAGTGCTAGAATTGATATAGAAAATCTTTTGGGAAGTCAAGTTAATTTACAACTATGGGTAAAGGTAGAAAAAAATTGGAGAGACAAGGAAAATAAGATAAAGTATTTTGGATATGAATAGTATTGGAGTGACTAAATGCTTGTAAAATCTGAAGGAATAGTTTTAAGAGAAACAAAGTTTGAAGAAACAGATAAGATACTAAATATATTTTCTCTAAAACATGGGAAAATTCATGCCATTGCTAGAGGAGCATTGAGACCAAGAAGCCCATTTATTGCTAGTAGTCAAGTCTTTTCTTATAGTGAATATACTTTCTATAAAGGTAAAAATTTTTATCATATAAGTCAAGGTGATATCTTGAATTCTTTCTATGATATAAGAGAAGATATGAATAGGCTTCTATATGGTACTTATCTTTTAGAACTGGTTGATTCTTCTATTGTGGAAGAGGAACCAAATGAAAAACTTTTTAAATTGTTGATAAAAGCTTTGAGTGTACTGTCTAATATGGATGATGATTTTTTAAAATTTATAATTAGTTTTGAAATAAAATATATATCATTTTTAGGTTTTAGACCATTTTTAGACAGTTGCGTTATATGTGGAAAGGATATAAATGAAACACTAAGATTTAGTATAAAGCAAGGTGGAATTATATGCGAAGATTGCTTTGGATTGGAAAAAACTAGTCGGTACATGGATAAATCTATGCTTAAATATTTAAAACTTCTTTTATATACTTCTCTAGACAATTTAGGTGAAATCAAGTTGCCTAAAGATGTCATGACTAAATTGCAGGATATTTTGGTACAATATATATTGACATGTATAGAAAAAGATCATTTTAATTCATTAAATTTTATTAAATCAATTGAAAAAAATGGAGGTGCCTAATGTGAGTATATCTTTAGATGATATTGATAAAGTAGTTGCAAGAACGAATGCTAGCTATAAAGAAGCAAAGGAAGCTTTGGAGGCTTGTGATGGAGATGTAGTTGAGGCTATTGTTTATATTGAAAGCAAGGATAAAACTTTTGCACAAAATTTAGGGAATACAAGTGAGCAAATATTTGAAAAAGTAAAAGAATCTTTGAAAAAAGGAAATGTTACAAAGATAATTATAAGAAAAGATGGGGAAGTGATTATGAATATACCAATTACTGCTGGGGCAATAGGTACAGTACTATCTCCACAGATTGCACTATTAGGTTTTAGTACAGCTTTGTTTTCAAAATGTACTTTCGAAATAGTAAAAGAAAATGGAGAAGTTGTAAATATCAATGAAGCTGTGGAAAAGAAAATGTCAGGTAGTAAACAATCTTCTGATTCAGATGATGATAATGCATAGTATTGACAAGCTTAAATTTTTTTGCTAGATTATTAACTATAGATGAACTAAAGAAACTATGCAATGAAGAAGATAGTAGTCAATATATATTATATAAGCGAGCTAGGGGTGGTGAGAGCCTAGTATAATGAATTGATAAAGGGCACTTCTGAGCATATATCATGAGAGAATACCTTTTAAAAGGTATTAAGTAGGGTGGAACCGCGGAAGTTACCTTTCGTCCCTATAGGGATGTAAAGGTTTTTTTATGTCAAAATATTTTTAATCCACAAATTAAGGAGGTAACAAAAATGTATTTTCAGGAATTAATGCTGAAATTACTTGAATATTGGGGAAGCAAGGGGTGCATTATTTTAGAGCCTTATGATGTAGAAAAAGGTGCTGGAACGATGAATCCACATACTTTTTTAAGGGCATTAGGTCCAGAGCCTTGGAAGGTAGTATATGTGGAACCATCAAGAAGACCTGCAGATGCAAGGTATGGGGAAAATCCAAACAGGGTTTATCAGCATCATCAACTACAAGTCATTTTAAAACCATCTCCAGAGGATGTACAAGATCTTTATTTGGAAAGTTTGAAAGCAATAGGGATAGAACCTTTAAAGCATGATATAAGATTTGTTGAAGATAATTGGGAAGCTCCTACCTTGGGTGCATGGGGTTTAGGTTGGGAAGTATGGTTAGATGGAATGGAAATTACTCAATTTACATACTTTCAACAAATAGGTAGCGTAAACTGCGATTTAGAGTCAGCAGAACTTACTTATGGTCTAGAAAGGATAGCGATGTATCTTCAAGATGTAGACAATATATTTGATATTCAGTGGAATGATAGAATTAAATATGGTGAAATATTCAAGCAAGCAGAGTATGAACAGTCTGTATACAGTTTTGAAAAAGCTAATATAGAAAGTTTGACTACATTATTTAATATGTATGAAGAAGAAGCAAGAAGAGCTATTGAAGAAGGACTAGTACTTCCTAGTTATGATTATGTACTTAAGTGTTCTCATGCATTCAATGTATTAGATGCTAGAGGGGCTATTTCTGTTACGGAGAGAACTCATTATATAAGTAGAGTTAGAAATTTAGCTAAGCTTGTAGCACAAAGATATTTAAAGAAAAGAGAAGAACTTGGGTATCCCCTCTTAAATAAGGGAGGTGTGTCTAATGAGTAATAAATACTTATTAGAAATTGGAGTAGAAGAAATGCCTGCAAGGTTTGTAAAAAGTACTTTAGAGCAGATGAAAAATTATACTATAAATTTACTTGAAAATGAGAGAATTGAATTTGAAGAAGTAAAATTGAATTCAACACCAAGAAGATTAGTACTTCTAATAGATGGTTTGGCAGAAAGACAAAAGGATTTAAAAGAAGTAGTTAAGGGACCATCAAAAAAAATAGCTTTTGATGAGGAAGGCAACCCAACAAAAGCACTAGAAGGTTTTATGAGGGGTCAAGGAATTAGTTTGGATGATATATTTTTGCAAGAACACAATGGAGAAGAATATGTATATGTAAATAAGGTTAAAGAAGGAAAATTTGTAGAAGATATATTAAAAGAAAATATGCCCAATATGATAAAATCTATATCTTTTCCTAAATCCATGAAATGGGGAGGCAAAAACTTACGTTTTGCAAGGCCTATTAGATGGATATTGTCAATGCTAAATGACAGAGTTGTAGAATTTGATTTGGAAGGAATAGTTGCTTCAAACATAACCAGAGGGCACAGATTTTTAGGCAGTAGTCATATAGAAATAGAAAATGTAGATGAGTATGTTCCAAAGCTAAAGGAAAATTATGTAATAGTTGATGCAAATATAAGAAAAGAAAAAATAAAATATGGTTGTGAGAAATTAGCTAGAGAAAAAGGCGGAAATATATTGCAAGACGAAGCACTCCTAGATGAAATAACAAATATAGTAGAATATCCAACCCCAATTATAGGCAGAATAAAAGAAGAATATTTGGAATTACCTAAAGAAGTAGTCATTACCCCTATGAAAGAACATCAGAGATATTTTCCAGTTGTAGATGATAAAAAAAGATTGCTACCATATTTTATAACTGTAAGAAATGGAAATGAAGATTATATAGATATGGTCATAAAAGGGAATGAAAAAGTAATAGGCGCAAGGCTAGAGGATGCAAAGTTTTTCTTCAATGAAGATAAGAAAGAGCCTCTAGAAAATTGTGTAGAAAGGTTAAAGGATATTGTATTTCAAGAAAAATTGGGAACCCTTTATGACAAAACTATTAGAATTCAGAAGTTAGCAGTCAAAATTGGGAATTATCTCGAGGTAGGAGAAGAAACAGCAAAAAATATTGAAAGAGCAGGATATTTGTCAAAAGCTGATTTAGTGACTAAGATGGTAGATGAATTCACTGAACTTCAAGGAGTTATGGGTAGAGAGTATGCGAAAATATCAGGAGAAAATGAAATAACAAGTTTAGCTATATATGAGCAATATCTTCCTAGATATGCTGGAGATGAACTTCCAACAACTACAGCAGGAGCAGTTTTAAGTATTGCTGACAAGTTAGATACTATTGCCGGATGTTTTGCCATAGGAATTCAACCAACAGGTTCTCAAGACCCTTATGGATTAAGAAGGCAGGCCCTAGGCATAATAAATATAATATTGGATAAAAAATTAAATCTTTCATTAGGAGAACTAATAGATTTTGCATTATATATTTATGTAGAAGAAAATGGCTTAGCTTTTGATTACAATCAAGTAAAAGGGGATATATTGGAGTTCTTCAATGGAAGAATAAAAAACATGTTTATAGATATGGGTATTAGATATGATATAGTAGATGCTATATTAGCTACAGGAATAGATGATGTATTCGATATGAAACTTAGAGCAGATAAATTAAATACATGGCTAAATAAAGAAGAGTTAAATGATATACTTCAGGCTTTCAATAGAGTCAAGACACTAGCTGATAAATCAGAAACTAATGAAGTTAAAAGAGATTTATTAGTCGAGAAAGAAGAAATAAGACTTTATGAAACATTCAATATTGTTGAAGAAAAAGTAATAGCTTCTCTTAATAAAAAAGAATATGATAAAGCACTAGATTATATGATTTCTCTCAAAGAGCCTATTGATAGTTTTTTTGACAATGTAATGGTAATGGTTGAAGATGAAAAAATAAAGTACAATAGATTGGGACTTATAAGAAAAATATCTGATACCATGCTTATGATTTGTGATTTATCTAAAATAGTAAGCAAATAAATATAAGCCCACATATGTGGGCTTGTTTAAAATATACCATCATGTGAGGGGTGGTGATTTTTATTCAATTAAGTGAGAGACAAGAAAAAATAATAGATATTGTGAAAGAAAATGAGCCTATTACTGGGGAAGCAATTGCAAAAAAGCTTAAACTTACAAGATCTACATTAAGACCTGATTTAGCCATACTCACTATGTCTGGAATTTTAGATGCTAGGCCCAAAGTGGGATATTTTTATACTGGAAAGACAGCTTTTAGTTTTGTTTCTGAAAGTATAAGAAAAATAAAGGTAGCTGAAGTGAAATCTGTTCCTGTAGTAGTTGATGAAGAAGTCAGTATTTATGATGCAATAGTTACTCTTTTTTTAGAGGATGTAAGTTCTATATTTGTTACATCCAATGGCTTTTTAACAGGAGTAGTTTCAAGAAAAGATTTTTTAAAAAATGCCATAGGAGGATTGGATTTAAACAAAACGCCTATAGGAGTTATCATGACTAGGATGCCTAATATCGTTGTTACAAAGCCAGAAGAAACTATATTAGATGCAGCTATGAAAATTATAGATCATGAAGTAGATAGTATTCCAGTAGTGGAAGAAGTTGAAATAAAAGACGGGAAAAGTGAATATAGAATCGTAGGAAAAATTTCCAAAACTACTATTACCCAATTGTTTGTAGAGCTTGGGAAGAATGATTAAGGGGGTAAATTTATGGATGGAAATGTAGTAGTTTATGTTTTATCAGATTCCATTGGAGAAACAGGTGAACAGGTTGCTAAAGCTGCTGTGAGTCAATTCAATACAGAAAAATATGAAGTCAGAAGATTTCCATATGTGACTGAAGAAGAACAAATAGTAGAAATATTTGAAGAGGCTAAAGAAGAAAGAAGCATTATAGTTTTTACTATTGTTATAGAGAGACTAAAGAAATTTATTATAGAGAAATCAAAAGAATACAATATACAAGTTGTAGATTTGATGAGTCCAATATTAGATGCTATAGAGAATGTAGTTGGATTTGGGCCAAAAAGAGAATCAGGTCTTATACGAAAATTAGATGAACAATATTTTAAAAAAGTTGAGGCTGTTGAATTTGCAGTTAAATACGATGATGGCAAAGATCCAAGAGGCATAAAAAAAGCTGATATAGTTTTAGTCGGTGTATCTAGAACTTCTAAAACACCACTTAGTATGTATTTAGCACATAAAAATTTTAAAGTAGCTAATGTGCCACTAGTACCTGAAGTACCTGCACCATCAGAACTTTTTGAAAAGGATACGAAAAGAGTATTTGGATTGATTGCAAATTCTCAAAAACTCAACGAAATAAGACAGGAAAGATTAAAAGCCCTTGGCCTTAGCAACAATGCAAACTATGCAAGTATTTCAAGGATAGAAGAAGAGCTTGAATATTCAAAAAAGATAATGGAGAAATTGCAATGTAAAGTTATAGATGTTTCCAACAAAGCAGTAGAGGAAACCGCA
>JAKPAR010000319.1 GCA_029779375.1 Bacillota bacterium
AAATCCCATATCAAACATTTCATCTGCTTCATCAAGTACTACCATCTTTATATTTTCAGGTTTCAAAGTATGTCTATTTAAATGATCTATAACTCTTCCTGGTGTCCCAATGACAATTTGTACTCCCTTTTTCAAAGCTTTTATCTGTCTTTCAATTGGCTGCCCACCATATACAGGCAATACATATACACCTTTTTTGTATTTTGCCAATTTACTTATTTCCTCTGCCACTTGTATGCATAATTCTCTAGTAGGACACAGTACAATTGCTTGCAGTTGCCTATTATCCCCATCACACATTTCTAAAATAGGTATACCAAAAGCTGCAGTTTTTCCTGTCCCTGTTTGAGCTTGACCTATTACATCTTTACCTTCAAGTATATATGGTATAGCTTGTGATTGAATAGGAGATGCTTCTTCAAATCCCATATCCGAAACAGCTTTTTTTATCTCCTGTGAAAACTCCATGTCTTCAAATTTTAATTTTTTCATATAAATTTAAATCTTCCTTCCATAATTTATTAGCGTTTTAAGTATATCTTTATTGTTCCAAAAATGCAACTTAAATATTATAATTCTTTCCTTGAAAACTATCACGTCTTTTCAATTCCATATCTATGCCTGACAGTACCCTTAACTTATCAAGGCTCCAACGTGGTTCTACCAAAAGTTCCTTTTTCCCATCTCCCGTAAGGCGATGAATGACCATATTTTCTGGCAAGAGTTCAATAGCATCACAGACGAGATTTATATACTCATCCTTGGACAAGATATGAAAAGGATTTTTTTTGTAGTATTCATACAAATCCGTGCCTTTTTGTACATATAAAAGATGAAACTTAACTCCCCAAGTATTAGTTTTGGCCACATATCTTACAGAGTCAAGAATATCTTTTGTAGATTCTTTTGGAAGTCCAAATATAAGATGAGTAACAACTCGTATATTTCTCTTTTTTAGTTCTCTCACTGCATTTTCATATACTGATAAATCATATCCTCTTCTTATAAATTTAGCTGTATCTTCATGAATAGTTTGAAGTCCCAATTCAACCCATAGAAAAGTCTTCCTATTAAATTCTTCAAGCAAATCCAATATATCTAAAGACAAACAATCTGGTCTGGTAGCTATTGAAAGACCTGATACATCATCTAATGAAATAGCCTCTTCGTATTTTTGTCTTAAGTCTTCGCATGTAGAATAAGTATTGGTGAAATTTTGAAAGTAAGCTATATACTTTCCTTCAGGCCATTTCTTTGATAAAAACTCTTTTTGATTTCCAATCTGTTCACTAATAGATAAGCATCTTTCGGCAGCAAATTCTCCTGAACCTTCTTCACCGCAAAATATACATCCCCTATTCCCTACTGTACCATCTCTATTAGGGCAAGTAAATCCACCGTCAAGGGAAAGCTTTATGGTCTTTCTACCAAATACCTTTCTCAATTCATAATCTAATGAGTGGTACCTTTTATCTTTCCACACAATTTATCACCTTTCAACAAATTAATAAGTCAGGGGCAACCCCTGACTTGTTCTAGTTAAATTTCCATAGTATCAACTACAATTATATCATCACCAAATTGAATATCAAATTCAATCAACATATCTTCTCTTGTAGCACCATAAGATTTAGGCATTTCAATTATATCTAGTACATAATCTTCATTTAATTTTTCACGAATTTTTTCTTCAAAAGATTCCAAATAGATGTATATTCTCTCGTTAAGACTAAATGTTCTTCCTGAACTTACATGTTCATTTAAAACTTTCAAATCATCTTTATTATCTACATGATATACAGAGTACTTTGTCAAAATATCTACTACATTTTCATCTAGATTTTTATAAGCCACTAAATAAACTTTATACTTGACAGTTACTTCTTTTTTCCTCATTATTTTCCCTCCTTTTATTTCATCTAATCACATAACAAATACTTTATTAAAAGTTCAGTAGTATTATTTATAGATGATATATGAGTCCTTTCATAATGATGAGAAGCATCTACTGCGGGGCCTAAGCTAGCAAAATTTATATCTTTTCCTTGACCAGCAACATGAGTAGAATCTGAACTATAAAAATTATATAGATCTACTTTATATCTAATATTGTTTTCTTCAGCTATATCCACAAGTTTATTCCTAAATTCAAAATTGTAAGGGCTTCTCCTATCCATAGCTGCAATGCTGACACTATATTCATCTGAATGTTGTCCTTCTCCTACAATTCCTATATCCACAGCTATCATCTCTGCTACTTTTTCAGGTTCTCCTGCTACTCCATGACCTATCTCTTCATAATTGCTAATGAAAAAATGTGTTGTATACTTAGGC
>JAKPAR010000336.1 GCA_029779375.1 Bacillota bacterium
AAGACATTTGGAAATAAAAAAGCTCTTAGAGCTAGGGCTAAATATATTGGGAGAAAGAGAATATTTAAATGGGCCTTTGGATGTGATTTTAATATTAAGTTATCTACTGGATGTAGATAAATCCTATATTTATACACATGGGGATAGACAAGTTTCGGAGAAAATTGTGGATAAGTTTTTAGAACTTACTCAAAAGAGAAAAGCTGGATGGCCCATGGCTTATCTCATAAATGAAAAAGAATTTTATGGACTAAATTTTTATATAGAAGAGGGAGTACTCATTCCTAGACCTGATACAGAAATATTGGTAGACTATATATTAAATGAGGCAATAAAAAACTATCAAGGCAGTATAAGTATACTTGATTTAGGTTCAGGAAGCGGCTGTATAGGCATTGCTCTTGCCTATTATATAAAAAATGCCAAGGTATATTCTATAGATATAGATGATAAAGCTTTGGAAGTCACTAGGAAAAATGTAGAGAGATTTCATCTTCAAGATAGAGTAATAGTCATGAGAGGAAATATACTGGAAGAAATAAATTCTTTACAAATAGATGAAAAAGTAGATATAATAGTATCGAATCCTCCATATATACCTAAAAAAGATATAGAACAACTTCAAATAGAGGTTAAATGTTTTGAACCTAGGAGGGCATTAGATGGAGGAATAGATGGATTAGATTTTTATAAAAAAATAATTCCCGCTAGTAAAAAATATTTAAAAAGTGGTGGAATGCTAATATTTGAAATAGGATACGATCAAGGAGATAGTCTTGTGGAATTATTTGAAAGTGAAAATTACGAAAACATAAATGTCATAAAAGATTTGCAAGGATTAGACAGAGTAATATTTGGAACCTTGCCTTAGGGGGAAGATATATGTATTTTAAGATGTTTTGGACTTTTTTTAAGATAGGGGCATTCACTATTGGGGGAGGATATGCCATGATTCCCCTTATTCAAGAGGAGGTTGTAGAAAAAAATGGGTGGCTTGAGACTGATGAGTTTATGGATATTTTGGCCATAGCGGAAGTGACACCAGGACCTGTAGCGGTAAACACAAGTACCTATGTGGGATATAAATTGAAAGGTATAAAGGGTTCTCTAATTTGTACTTTAGGAACCATTCTTCCTTCATTTTTAATCATCCTTTCTATTGTCACATTTCTGTGGCAGTATAGGCAAAACCAAGTAATAGACAAGATATTTTTAGGAATACGTCCTGCTGTAGCTGCTCTTATATTTTCAGCGGTTTATAAGCTTGGAAAAAGTATGAAACTAAATTGGTCTAAAATTGCTATTGCTGCTGTGACGGTGCTTTTAATAGAGGGGATAAATATATCTCCTATATATATAATACTTGTAGCAGCACTTGGTTCTATTGGATATTTTAAATTTAAGGAGAAAAACATATGACTAACTTGTTGAAGCTTTTCATATCATTTTTGAAAATAGGTGGATTTAGTTTTGGTGGAGGATATGCAATGCTTCCACTTATAGAAAAGGAAATAATAGATGTTCATGGTTGGATGACTTCTAGTGAGTTTATAGATATATTAGCTATAGTAGAAATGACTCCAGGGCCAATTGCTATAAATTCAGCTACATTTATAGGATATAAAGTTGCTGGTGTAGTGGGCTCTCTAGTGGCAACTTTAGCTGTCGTATTACCTTCTATTGTCATAATTCTCATCATAGCTCATTTTTTAGGTAAATTCAAAAATTCTCCTTATGTAGAATGGGCTTTTAGAGGAATACGACCAGTAGTATTGGGTCTTATATTGTCGGCTAGTATTGGAGTTTCTAAAAATGCATTTATAGACTTTAAGAGTGTTTTAATAGGGGGAATACTGTTTTATTTTATTTCCTTTAAAAAACTTCATCCTATATTGGCTATAGTCATTGCAGGTACAATTGGAGCATTGGTTTATTGATGTATATTGTAGTAAAAGTTTTTGGAGGTGAAAATTGTGATAGAAAAATTATCTTTTATAGAAAATAAATATAAAGAATTGAGTCAAAGAATAATAGATCCAAAAGAAATGGAAGATAGATCAGAGTGGCAAAAGCTTGTAAAGGAACATGGAGAAATTGAGCCAATTGTCATGAAATATAAGGAATACAATGAAAATGTCACTAGACTTGAAGAAGACAAGGAAATGCTAAAGGAAAAACTAGATGATGAAATGAAAGAACTAGTAAAAGAAGAAATAAGTGAATTGGAAGAGAAAATTGAAAAATTGGAAGAAGAATTAAAGGTACTTCTCATACCTAAAGATCCGAATGATCACAAAAATGTTATAGTTGAAATAAGAGCCGGGGCTGGAGGAGATGAAGCAGGACTATTTGCTGGAAATCTATTTAGAATGTATTCAAGATATGCAGAGAGAAAAGGATGGAAAATTGAAATCATGAGCTCCAACGATCAAGGTATTGGAGGATTTAAAGAAGTCATATTCATGATTAAAGGAAAAGGTGCATATAGTAGACTTAAATATGAAAGTGGTGTTCACAGAGTTCAAAGAGTTCCTGAAACTGAAGCAAGTGGTAGAATTCACACATCCACTGCTACTGTAGCAGTACTTCCTGAAGCAGAGGATATAGATATAGAGATAAATCCAAATGACATAAGAGTAGATGTTTTTCGTTCTTCTGGAAATGGAGGTCAAAGTGTCAACACTACAGATTCAGCTGTTAGAATCACACATATTCCTACAGGAATGGTAGTATCCTGTCAAGATGAAAAATCTCAGTTAAAAAACAGAGACAAGGCCATGAAGATCCTTAAAACTAGACTATATGATCAAATGCTTACAGAACAAAATGCAGAAATTGCACAAGAAAGAAGAAGTCAAGTAGGTTCTGGAGATAGAAGTGAAAGAATTAGAACCTACAATTATCCGCAAGGTAGAGTTACAGATCATAGAATAAATATGACCCTCTACAAGCTAGATGCTTTCCTAGATGGAGATATAGATGAAATGATAGAAGCACTCATAACTACAGATCAAGCTGAAAAGTTAAAACAAGTTGGCTAAAACTAAAAAAATAGTCCCAATATAAAGCCTATAATTATGCCTATTGTAGAAGTCCTTCCGTTGTGAAGGGCTTTTGCATTTGGTATAAGTTCACTACATATTATATAAAGCATAGCTCCTCCAGCAAAGGATAGACATATAGATATAAATATACTTGAAAGATTTCCTAGATACGCCCCTATAAATGCTCCTATTCCAGTTGGCAATCCTGCCAATAGAGTGATTAGGAGTATTTTTAAATTTGAAACATTTGACAATTTCAAAGGTATGGCAAGAGTCAATCCTTCTGGCAAATTGTGTATGAGCATAGCTAAAGATAGTATATAGCCAATATTGCTTTCCATCATAAAACTAGAGCCTATAGCTAAACCTTCTGGAATATTATGTATTCCTATACTTATGGCCAATAGGAGTCCACTTTTTAATAAAGGTTCATATTTATCTTGAGGGAATTTTTCTTCTACAAATAAAATCAAAAGCGTTCCCAATACTATACCAAGAACTTCATTCCATATTCCACCTAAAGCATAGGATTGGGGTAGAAGTTGAAAACATACAATACCAAGCATAAATCCTCCTGTGATTCCTAAAAGGATACTTAAAAATTTGTCTTTGGTATTTTTCACAAACATGGCACAAATTCCGCCAAGACCAGTACCTACCATTCCAACAAGAAAACCTATGATACTTATATTTAGAATACTTTTCATTTTTACCTCCCAAGATATTTACTATTTTTATGATATTCTTTTTTATAAAATAAAGAACTATAAATTTACCCTACTTAAAAGTTTCAAGTTCATGTATAATATATATTTAGAAGAAAAAAGCTAAGGGAAAAAGAAGGGAAGCAATATGGATAAAATTGAAACAATAGTATCGAAAGTAGACAGGGAAAATCCAGAAAAGGATATAATAGAAGCTGGAGCAGAGCTAATTAAAAACGGAGGAATAGTAGCTTTTCCTACAGAAACAGTATATGGGCTAGGTGCAAATGCATTTTGTGAAGAAGCCATAGATAAAATATTTATAGCTAAGGGAAGGCCTCAGGACAATCCTTTAATACTTCACGTATCAAGTATTGATGAAGTATATCCACTGGTAGAAGAAGTAAATGAAAATATGAAGATGCTTATGGAAAAGTTTTGGCCAGGTCCTTTGACTATTATATTTAAAAAGAGTAGCAAAGTATCAAAAAAATTAACTGGAGGTCTTTCTACAGTGGCAATTAGAATGCCAAAAAATAAAATAGCCTTAGAACTTATAAGTTCTTCAGGAGTGCCTATCGCAGCACCAAGTGCCAATACATCAGGAAGGCCTAGTCCTACAGAGGCAAGTCATGTCATAGAGGATATGTATGGAAAAATAGATATGATAATTGATGGAGGAAGTACGGGAGTAGGAGTAGAATCTACAGTAGTAGATATGTCTGAAGAAGTTCCCACAATATTAAGACCTGGTGGAGTGACTCTTGAGGATTTGCTTCAGGTTTTTCCAGAGGTAGAATATGACCAAAGTATAATAAGCGATGATGAAAATATAGTACCAAAATCTCCAGGGCAAAAATATAAACATTATGCTCCAAAAGCAAAGATGATAGTTTTTACAGGAGATGTGAAAAATATATCAAAGAATATCAAAGCCCAAATCAAATCTTTGACATTGGAAGGCAAGAAAGTAGGTATTATGGCTACAGAAGAAACCAAAGATGAATATAATGAAGGAATAGTATTGGTAGTAGGTTCTAGAAGTGATAAAAATTCTATAGCGAGAAATCTATTTAAAGTTTTAAGACAATTTGACGAATTAGATGTAGATATGATTTTAGCAGAAGGTGTAGATACAGAGGGAATAGGAAGAGCCATAATGAATCGCATGAAAAAAGCTTGTGGTGGAGATATTAGGAGAGTATAGGAGGATTTAGATGAAAATTCTTTTTGTATGCACAGGAAATACATGTAGAAGTCCTATGGCAGAGGGACTGATGAAGGATATATTGGATAGAAAAGAAATAAGAAATATAAAAGTTGATTCTGCTGGGATATATGCTATAGATGGCCAAAGTGCTTCAAGATGGGCA
>JAKPAR010000338.1 GCA_029779375.1 Bacillota bacterium
TATCCCTTAAAGATAAAGACACAGCATAAACTGTTCTCACAGTATCTTCTACACTACTTCCCGTAGACATAAATGCACTGAAATCATGAGTTCCTAGAAAAAAATCTTTAGCTATATCCATCTTTTTTAAATCTAATTTATATGGAACATGATATGTATAGTTTCTCAATAGGGAACTTCTAGTATAATTGTTATATATCAAATATCTATATTCTTTTCCTACGGCATCATATCTCGAGTGAAAATTTATATCTACTTCTTCCGATTTAACAATAGATATGTCTTGAGGTAAATATTTATTTATAGCATAAGAAAACTTTTCTGGAGGAATACTAGAATTGGTCATGAAATTTGCTACTTGTCCTCTTGCATGTACTCCTCTATCAGTTCTTCCTGCACCTATCAAATCAATATCTTCTTTAGTTAATTTTTTTATAGCTCTTTCTATTTCCTCTTGAATACTAGAAAACTCTGGTTGAACTTGCCAACCAAAATAATTGCTTCCATCATATTCAATAGTCAATTTTATATTTTTCATCTAAATCCCTCTTAAATGTACCTAGTAAGTACCAATACTCCAAAAAATATAACCATGATTGTAATAGCTATATAATCTCTTTTTTCCATTTTTATCTCATTGAGTCTAGTTCTATGTTCTCCACCTCTATAGCATCTTGCTTCCATTGCCATAGCTAATTCATCTGCTCTTCTAAAAGCATTTATGAATAATGGTACCAGTAATGGAACTAAATTTTTTGCTCTACTCATTATATTTCCACTTTCAAAATCAGCACCTCTTGCCATTTGAGCTTTCATGATTTTATCTGTTTCTTCTAATAGAGTTGGAATAAATCTAAGAGCTATAGTCATCATCATGGCTAATTCATGGGCTGGCAATCCTATTGCCTTTAGAGGTGAAAGAATTTTTTCTATACCATCTGTCAGTGAAATAGGTGATGTAGTCAAAGTAAGTATTGATGTACCCATTATAAGAAATATTAGTCTCAAGGCCATAAATAGTGATTGATATAATCCTTCTTCTGTAATAACCAATGGACCAATTTCAAACAACACTACACCCTTTGTCATAAATAGATTTATAAAAAAGGTAATAAGTATTATAAAAGTCAAAGGTTTTAAGCCTTTTAAAACGTATTTAATTGGTACCCCCGACAATTTTGTCACTGTCAATATATATGCTAGGATCAATATATAGGGATAAAACTTGTTTATAAAGAATAAAGATATTATGAATGCAAAAGATACTAATATTTTAACCCTTGGATCTAATTTATGAATGACTGTTTCTCCCGGAAAATATTGTCCTATAGTTA
Organism: Bacillota bacterium; assembly: GCA_029779375.1. Lineage (GTDB taxonomy): Bacteria > Bacillota > Clostridia > Tissierellales > Sporanaerobacteraceae > Sporanaerobacter. The sequence goes on from JAKPAR010000338.1 coordinate 1,335, forward strand.
TATCCTTAATCATTGCCATTTCTCCTTAAATATCTTAATAATTCTTCTTTGGCCTCATCTATAGTAAGAACATCACTTGATACATCGTTCCCACTTTCTTTATACTTTCTCATGAAATAGGTCACTTGTGGAATTCCAAGACCCATAGACTCTAATTCTTCTGCCCTTCTGAAAACCTCTCTTGGAGTCCCTTCCATAGCTATTTCTCCCTTGTGCATAACCACAATTTTGTTTACCAATCTAGCTACATCTTCCATGCTATGAGAAACTAGTATGATAGTTATATTTCCTTTATTGTACAAATCCTTTATTTCACCTAATATTTCATCTCTTCCTCTAGGATCAAGACCCGCTGTAGGTTCATCTAATATAAGAACTTTAGGTTCCATAGCAAGTACTCCTGCAATAGCTACTCTTCTTTTTTGACCTCCACTTAATTCAAAAGGTGATCTATCTTTTAAACTATCAAAATCCAATCCTACAAGTTCCATGGCCTTTTTCACTCTAGAATCTATTTCACTATCATCTAATCCCAAATTCTTAGGTCCAAATGCAATATCTTTATAGACCGTCTCTTCAAACAGCTGATATTCAGGATACTGGAATACCAATCCTACTTTCTGTCTTATAGATTTCAAATCAGCACCTTTTTCAGTTATATCCACACCATCAACTATTATGCTTCCACTTGTAGGTTTTATAAGCCCATTTAAATGCTGTATAAGAGTAGATTTCCCAGAACCAGTATGCCCTAAAAGTCCAATAAAATCGCCTTCATTTATTTCCAAATTTATATTGTTTAAAGCTTTAGTTTCAAAAGGACTATCTGGATTATATATAAAATTTAAATTTTCAATTTTTATCATCATAAAGCCCTCACCAGTTCTTCTACAGTCAAGATATCCTCTGGGATATCTATCCCTTCTTTTTTTAGTTCATGAGCAAGTTCTGTCACTTGGGGTACATCAAGACCTAATTCTTTCATCTTATCAACTTGACTAAATACTTGTCTTGGAGTTCCTTCCATGACAATTTGTCCTTCTTCCATAACTACTATCCTATCAGCTTCAACAGCCTCTTCCATATAGTGAGTTATGTGCACTATAGTCTTATTTTGTTCCTTATTTAATTTTCTAACCGTTTTCATTACTTCACTTCTTCCAGTTGGATCAAGCATGGCAGTAGGTTCGTCTAATATTATACACTCTGGATTCATTGCAAGTATTCCAGCTATTGCTATACGCTGTTTTTGTCCTCCAGAAAGCAAGTGAGGGGCATGTTTTTTGTACTTGGTCATTTCAACAATTTCAAGAGCTTTGTCTACTCTTTTTCTTATCTCTCTTGGCTCGATTCCTTGATTTTCTGGACCAAAAGCCACGTCTTCTTCTACAATAGTTGCAACAATTTGATTATCTGGATTTTGAAATACCATTCCTGCAGTGCGTCTTATATCCCAAATTTTTTCCTCATCTGTGGTATCCATCCCATTTACATATACCTTTCCATTTGTTGGCAATAAAAGTGCATTTATAAGTTTAGCTAGTGTAGATTTCCCAGAACCATTGTGCCCAAGTACTACTAAAAATTCTCCCTTTTTCACTTCTAAATTTATACCCTTAAGGGCCATAAATTCTCCTTCACTTGATTTATATTCATAATTTACATTTTCTAAATTTATCATCGTATCCGACATAATTACCCCTCATTTTTAATATATTTCCACTAATTAATGATAACATAAGGGTATTTAAGAATCAATTGTATTAACAATTTTTAAATAAGTTAAAAGGGACTAAGTATAAAACTTAATCCCCCACCTTCTAAACCAATTCTATTATTGCCATTTCCGCACCGTCTCCTCTACGTGGACCCATTTTTAATACTCTAGTGTATCCACCATTTCTTTCGGAATAGTTTGGTGCAATTTCGTCAAATAACTTTTTCACAACATCTTCATCATATATATAAGCCAATACTTGTCTTCTTGCGTGCAAATCGCCTCTCTTTGCAAGAGTAATCATCTTATCAGCCATTCTTTGAGTTTCTTTTGCTCTAGTATAAGTAGTTTCAATCCTACCATATTCAAATAAGTTAGTTACTTGATTTCTTAACATTGCTTTTCTATGATCAGTAGGGCGACCAAGTTTTCTTAATTGAGCCATGTATTATCCCTCCTTCATTCCTTGTTACTCATCGTTTTTCTTAAGACTTAATCCTAGTTCATCTAATTTTTTCTGAACTTCTTCAAGGGACTTCTTACCTAGATTTCTAACTTTCATCATGTCTTCTTCAGTCTTTTGAGTAAGCTCTTCTACTGTATTTATACCTGCTCTCTTTAAACAGTTATAGCTTCTTACAGATAAGTCTAATTCTTCAACAGTCATCTCTAATACCTTTTCTTTTTTATCTTCTTCTTTTTCAACCATTATTTCAACATCATTTACATGTTCAGTAAGTCCTATAAACAAGTTTAGATGTTCAGTCAATATTTTGGCACCAAGAGATGTTGCTTCATCTGGTTTCATAGTTCCATTTGTCCAAACTTCAAGTATCAATTTATCATAATCTGTTATTTGTCCTACCCTTGTATTTTCTACTACAAAATTGACTTTCTGTACGGGAGTGAATATAGAATCTACAGGAATAACCCCTATAGGTTGACCTTCCTTTTTG
>JAKPAR010000351.1 GCA_029779375.1 Bacillota bacterium
AAATACCTAAATACTTTTTCACTACTAAAAACATGATTTTTAGCACTCATAACCTTATTTTTATTCTCTTTGTATTTATTGATAATTATCTCCTCTATATCATCTTTTGATGGATACATATTTACTTTCTTTAAAATAAAAAGTAATTTTTCAAAATCAATAAACTCTATATCTTTATATTCCTCTTTTATCCCCTCAACAAAATAAGAACTTGTGACACAAATTCCTTCTTCCGCCCCCATCATTGACATATGATACTTAAAACTTTTAATATCTCTTGTCGTAACCCTCTCATCCTGCGCAATTCTTATACATTTAACAGCATATATTTTGTCATGTATCTGTCCTATCAAATCAATATCATTTTCATATTCAACAAAAGATGTATTGTAATAATTTTCCAATACTTTTTTTACATACAATATAAATTCATAATTTGTAAAGGTATTTATTTCTTTCATTATTTTCTTTTTGCTAAGATCGTTGTTTATATCAAGTATTTTTTTCTTGAATTTTCGCATTTTAAAATAATAGCTTATATATAAAACAAAAATAAGTGCTGATATTGAAATAATTATAGAAAAAACAATATTATTAGTTTGTATAAACAAATAAATTAAGAATACAATAGAAAGTATCAATTTAATCAAAACACTGTCAATTACAACAGCATTGTATCCCTTGCCATCTTTCATTTTTTTCAAGTAATAATTTTTAATTTTTTTGTCCCTATTTATTTTTTTTATATAATTACTCATTTTATCCAATAAATCATCATCCAATTTTATTTTTCATCCTCACTTTCAATGAATTTATAGATATTAGTATTATTGACATAAAAATTAAAAATGATAACCCTATATCCTTTACAATATTAATGAAAAATTCTTCAGGAAAAATTCTAATCATAATATCTGTACTTGGATCTAAAAGCCATAAATCATTGTTGAATAATGCCAAATGAAAATATGTAAAATATTTGTTAAAATCCAAATGCAAAAGTAAATATAGGATACCCATAGCTAAAAATGAACTACAAATAGAATAATTTAAAGTCTTCATAAGTATATTAAAATCTATTAAATACAAATAAGTAAAACTTATTAAAAATAATGTCATGGAAATATCTCTGATTAAAAATCCTTTATCAAACAATAGTTTAACATCGCTTATATGAGCTAATTCTCTTTCATTAAAATATCTTTTTAAATATTTTTCACCTTTATGTCCTTTAAAATAATCAAACAATTCATTGGTCAATTTCATCAATTCATTTATCTCTAGCCCTGTACTATTGGGAATATTATATTGTAAATATTTACTTTCATAGTATTTTTCATTGAATGCCAAAAGACTAATGCATATAAAAAGAATAGATATAGGTAAAAATATTCCTAATAGCGCTGAGTATCCTTTTTTCATATATACCTCCTAGGAATGAGTTAAAATAAGACCCGAAAAATCGGGTCTATGACATGGCCTGTTCTAATTTATCCAAATACTTTATAGGAAACATTCTAAGTAATTCTTTGTATTGCTCTACGGTAAGTCCTTGAACTGTTGTATATATTTCAATCTTTTCATCTACACTTGCATTTTTAAATCTTTCTTTTATGTTTTCAAAATCGGTCACATTTTCCATCTTAACACTCCTCTATAAATATATTTATATGTTTTTAGTATGTTTAGTAAAGTATTTTTTATTCAAAAAAAGAACTAACTTTAATTTAAAGTTAGCCCCTTTTCACAAAAAACACTTAAGATTATTCAATTTCTAAATCATCAGGAATTTCCCAATTGTGGTAAACTTCTTGAACATCATCATTATCTTCAAGATTTTCTATGAGTTTCACCATATTTTTTATGTCTTTTTCTTCTGTAAGACTAATTGTATTTTGCGGTATTTGTGAAATTTCAGCGGTCACAAAATTGAATCCCTTTTCTTTTAGTGCATCTCTTATACTATTGAAATCTTCTGGTGAAGTAATAATTTCATATCCATTTTCATCACTTGTAAAATCTTCGGCTCCTAGTTCTATAGCTTCCATCATAAGTTCCTCTTCGTCTATACTATCATCTCTTTCAATAGCAAGTACACCTTTTCTGTCAAACATAAATGAAACGCAACCAGTTTGACCTAAATTCCCACCAAATTTATCAAAAGCATGTCTTACATCTGATGCAGTTCTATTTCTATTGTCAGTTAAACAAGATACTAGTACTGCTATTCCTCCAGGACCATATCCTTCGTATACAATTTCTTCAAAATTGCTTGCATCTAAATCTCCAGCAGCTTTTTTTATAGCTCTTTCTATATTGTCATTTGGCAAATTTTCTGCTTTTGCTTTTTCAATAGCAGCTTTAAGTGCAGTATTATATTCTGGATCAGTTCCACCTTCTCTTACAGCCACCATTATATATCTTGTCAATTTGGTAAACACTTTTCCTCTTCTAGCATCCTCTTTGCCTTTTTTGTGTTTTATATTTGACCATTTAGAATGTCCTGACATAACTGTTTCTACCTCCTTAAATTACTAGCATAAATATTTTACCATATACTTTAATTTATTTCATCTAAAATTTAAAAATTGGAGGATATTTTCTCTTGTGTTCACTTCTTTTATTTAGCCTTTCAATTTTTTCTTTTACTTCATCTTCTGCATAACCGGTCTTTATATAATTGTCCAGCACATCATATCCAAATCCCATTTCCTTTTCATCAGTCTGATCTTCCCAAAGTCCTGCAGTAGGTGCCTTTTTGATGACTATTTCTGGAATGTTTAAAAATTTAGCCATTTCCCTCACTTCGCTTTTCACAAATGAGGCAATAGGAAGTATATCCACTCCACTATCTCCATGCTTTGTAAAATAGCCCACAGTTAATTCACTTTTATTGCTTGGACCTACTACCAAATAGTTATTTAATTGAGCAAAATAATATAGGGTAGTCATTCTAAGTCTTGGCTTCACATTTGCTTGTGCTAATTTATTTTCCCCCTTATCTAGTACAGTTTTCATAAAAACATCATAAGTATCTGTCAAATCAACTTTAATGGTCTTTAAATCTAAACTTTCCGCCACCAACATTCCATGTTCTTCATCTATTGGATTGCTATGACAAGGCATGATGATTCCTAAACTATCTTCTGGAAAAGCCTTTTTAGAAAGTCCCGCTACCACTGCCGAATCTATTCCACCACTTAATCCAAAAACTACGCCTTTACTTCCTGATTCTTCTACTCTTTCTTTTATCCATCCAACTATTTCATTACATACTTTTTCAACATTTTCCATATATTTTCCTCCCCATATTATTCATAAATACCTGTACTCAAATACCTTTCTCCAGTATCTGGAGCTATAGCTACAATTTTTTTACCTTTACCTAGTTTTTTAGCCCACTTTAAAGCAGCAAAAGCTGCTGCACCAGAAGAAATTCCCACTAGCAACCCTTCTCTTTTGGCCAGCATAATTGTAGTATTTATGGCATCTTCATCCGAAACAGTTTCTACTGTATCTAGTATATCAACATCCAATATTTCAGGTATGAAATTTGCTCCTATTCCTTGAATTTTGTGAGGCCCTGGCTTGCCACCAGAAATAATTGGCGAAGACTTTGGTTCTACACCTATTATTTTTACATCTGGTATTTCATTTTTTAAAACTTTTCCTATACCTGTAATAGTACCACCCGTTCCTATACCTGCAACAAAAGCATCTATAGCACCATCCATTTGATTTATTATTTCTAATGCAGTAGTCTTTTCATGTGCCTTTGGGTTATCTTTGTTCCTGAATTGATAGGGCATGAAATAGTTCTCATTTTCTCTAACCAATTCTTCTGCTTTTGCTACTGCACCACTCATACCACTAGCACCTGGCGTCAAAAGAACTTCCGCACCATAGGCCTTTAACAAATTTCTTCTCTCTATACTCATAGTTTCTGGCATAACTAATATTACTTTGTATCCTTTAGAAGCTCCAACCATTGCAAGACCTATTCCAGTATTCCCACTAGTAGGTTCTACGATTACAGAACCACTTTTTAATCTTCCACATTTTTCTGCTTCTTCTATCATATATAATGCTGGTCTATCCTTGACGCTACCTCCTGGATTAAAATATTCCAATTTCAAATATACATCTGCCCAATCTTTTTCCACAATATGAGAAATTTTCAATATAGGAGTATTCCCAATAAGATCTATAATATTATTTGCAACTTTCATTTTATACCTCCAAAATTTTTATTTAAATATATTGAATAAGGTTGACTTATTTAGGCAAGATTAAATATAATACATAACTTTCATAATATTATATCATAAAGTTTCTAAAAGGAGAAAATATGAAGAAAAACAATCTTAAAATAATAAGTATAGGCCTTATAACTGGACTTATAAATGGGCTTTTTGGTTCTGGAGGTGGCACCATTATAGTTCCAACAATGACATTTTTGTTAGGAATAGATGATCACAAAGCTCATGCAACAGCTATAGCTGTAATACTTCCTTTAACTATCATAAGTACTATAATATATTGTAGACAAAATATCATAAAATATGATGTAGCATTTAAAGTAGCCATAGGTGGAATTGCAGGAAGTTTTATAGGATCTAACTTGCTTAACAAAGTTCCTACAAATATTTTAAGAAAAATTTTTGGTTCATTTATGATATTAGCAGCAATAAGGTTGTTGATAAAATGAAGCTACTCATCATTGGATTTTTATCTGGAATAATCAGTGGAATGGGAATTGGTGGTGGTACTATACTTATACCATCCTTATTACTTTTTACAACTCTATCGCAAAAAGAAACTCAAGGCATAAATTTAATTGTATTTATCCCCATAGCAATTGTAGCCCTAATCACTCATTTAAAAAACAAAAATATAGAATTAAAACTAACAATTCATCTCATCATAGGTGGTATTGCAGGAGCAATTATTGGTTCAATACTAGCCACCAATATAGATTCAAATATGCTCAGAAAATTGTTCAGTGTATTTCTGTTGATTATAGGAATATATGAGCTTTTCAGTCAAAAAAATAGGCTATAGAAGCCTATTTTTGGTCAATCCAATTTTACTCCATTTTTTAAGGAAAGATATTCTTCTCCAATATCATCAACTATAGCTGTACCGTTAGTTAAATCCATTATAATTCCTATAAACGAATTGTAATCTTCATAATCTGCATAGACCAATAAATTAACTGCATCATCATAAATAGTATCTATCATTATAATCCCATTAGTTTTTAGATAATTTTCAACTTTCCCATATAGAGTATAGTCTAGTCTTATTTTGACCTTCCTAAAAAGTACTTTTTCTATGATATTTCCTGCTTCCAATCCAATTTTTGCTCCTTTTGTATATGCCCTTATGAGTCCCCCTGTTCCCAATTTTATTCCACCAAAATATCTAGTGACTACTACCACTACATTTCTCAAATCCTCTTTCTTTATGACTTCCAATACAGGAATACCAGCTGTACCACTAGGCTCTCCATCATCACTATATCTTTGAATATTGTTGTCATCTCCTACTACATAAGCATATACATTATGAGTTGCATCTTTATGTAAAGTTTTTATTTCTTCGATAAAAGCTAAAGCCTCTCCTTCATTTTCAATAGGTTTAGCATATCCAATAAATCTAGACTTATTTATAATTATTTCATCTTTTCCTATATTATGAATAGTTTTATATCGTATGTTCATTTAAATCCCCTTTCATGCTTAAGCTAAATATATTATACCATTAAAACAAAAAAAAATAGAAGGGCAGATATCTGCCCTAAACATAAACTTCTTCCATTTTCTCGAATTCTTTAAAGACTAAATACTTTTTAAAAGAAAGATTTACAAGAGATTTATCTTGACTATAGGTTATTCTTTCCATAGCTTCTTTTATACTAAAAAATCCCCCATCCAAAAATCCTTCATCTTTATTCACTTCATATTTTTTGCTAGGAGCCTCCATGATGTACCATGTAATCACATTACATACTGGCTGTTTCCTCGATAAAGAATAAAATTCGTAACTAGTCTCGCCTGCAGTAGACACAATTTTTGCATCTATCCCTGCTTCAAACTTGATACGGTTTAAAGCAGTATCCGTAGGTAGAGAATTGTTACGAATTTTACCTTTTGGCAAAACCCATTCACCTTTTTCATTTTTTAAGATGAATACCTTATCATTGTGGAAAACTATACCGCCAGCACAGCTTCTCACTATCATTGGCAATCAGCCTCCTTTTTCTTATTATTATAATCATACCCCAAAATAGAAAGAATTTCAACATTTTTCTGAAAATTATTTTCCTACTACTATCTTATGTAATAAATACATATTTAATCATATTTATATATTGTTTCTTATCTTGTCTATAGTATCTAAAGCATTTCTTCTCACATACCCCTTCTCATCATTTAATGATATTCTTTTAAGCAACTCTATAGTTTCATCATCTCCAATTGAAGATAGTGCCTTTATAGCATATTGCCTAACTTGAGGATTTTCATCTTTCAACTTTTCCTCCAGCAAAGATTTTGTTTCTTTTTTATTTATCTTTCCTAGTGCTGAGCAAGAAAGTCTTCTATAATTGACATTTTTGCTATTTAGCTCCATCTTCAAAAAAGGAATCAGTCTTTCATCTTTTAATTCTCCTATTAACCATATAAGTATCATTCTATCTTCAGGATTTTTAAATTTTATATACCTTTTATATATATCTTTGGAGAGCAATTCTTTTTCTTCATCCGTCATACCATTCAAATAGCATAATCTCTCTTTCTTGGGCAAACTTATTATTTTTATCAGTTCATCTTCTTTTTTATTATCTTTGTTTGCCTGCTCTATCTTACATCTAATAATATCCTTCTCCACTTCCTCCTTTGACATTCTTCTAATAATAGCTATAGTTTCCAATGATTTTCCCTCTTTGTACAAAAAATAGCTTATATAATGATCCTCTATATTAGATATGTTCTTCCATAAATCTTCGTACATAATATCACCTATTCCAATATATAATCAGAATACTTAATAAAATCTATGCTATTTAAGCTGACTAAGACCTCTGTCCCTTCTTCTCTATGCAAAATTTTTTCTACATTGTAATTGTCAAGAATGTAAGATAATATATTTTGCTTATCATAAGGAATTCGCATAGTTACTTTTCTGTATTCAAAAGGCAAATTTTCTTCAATCATTTTAAATAAAACATCCATATTATGTCCTTCTTTAGCAGATATGAATACTTTTTTATCTATAAATTTGTTATCATATACCAATTTATCTATTTCTGCTATATCGATCTTGTTAAAAACAGTAATTATAGGTTTATCTAAAACATCCAAATCTTTTAAAATATCATAAGTAGTTTTTATTTGAATGTCTAAATCACTATTTGAAGCATCTACTACATGAAGAAGCAAATCAGCATATTTAACTTCCTCTAATGTTCCCTTAAAGGCTTCAATTAAATGAGTAGGCAATTTACTTACAAAACCGACTGTATCTGTTATAAGAAAATCTTGTCCATTTAATAGTTTTCCTCTACGTAATGTGGTATCTAAAGTAGCAAAAAGCATATCATAGACAAATACTTCTTTTTGTTCATCAAAATCTTCTCTATACTCTAGCATCTTATTCATAAGAGTAGACTTTCCTGCATTTGTATACCCAACCAGTGCTACAACAGGCAAATTTGAATCTATTCTCTTTTTTCTCTTAACTTCTCTTACCTTTTCAATTTCCTTTAATTGTTTTTCAATATTCCCAATTTCTCTTAATATATGACGTCTATCAGTTTCCAATTTCATTTCACCAGGACCTCTAGTACCTATTCCTCCACCTTCTCTTGACAAATAATCCCTAAGTCCTATAAGCCTTGGAAGTCTATATTTAAGTTGAGCAAGCTCTACTTGGAGTTTACCCTCTTTTGAAGTAGCTCTTTTGGCAAAAATATCTAAAATCAAATTAGTTCTATCGATTATTTTCTTTTCAATTATATTCTCTAAATTTCTAATTTGAGCAGGAGAAAGTTCATCATTAAATACAACTGTATCTATATCCAATTCATAGCAATAGTTTTTTATCTCCTCTGCCTTTCCTTTACCTATATAAAAAGCTGCATCTACTCTGTCTTTCTTTTGAATAATTCTCTCAACAACTTCACCGTTAGCTGCCTTTACAAGTTCTTCCAATTCATTTATAGAATTGTCTATATCATACTTTTCATCTTTTAAATCTACACCTACAACAAGTACCTTTTCAAGTTTATCCTGTGTAAAATCCACAATATCACCATCCATTTTTATTAGATCATCTACTATTATATTACATTTAAAGATTTTTTCCTAATATTATTTAATAATACTTAGTATATCATCTTTAGGCACATTTACATATTGATTTGGTACATCTCCTATAATTATAGTTTCAGCAATAGGAACACTTGAAGTAACCTTTATATTTTCCGATACCAATGGAACTATAATTTTTATTTCAGCTATAACTATTAGATAAATCCTATGCCTAGTTTGGTTTATTCCTGATTCTTGAAATTCAGTGGCAAAATCTACAGTTACTGCACCCTGTGGTACTATTTGAAGTTTTATACTTGGAAGCTTCACTATTTGAATGTCAAAAGCATTATTTAAGGGAATTTTTATGTCTGATTTTGAAATATTCTTAAGTTGATTTTGCACCTCTACAGCTACTTCTGAGGCTATAGAATTCATAAGTATTGTATTGGCCTGCATAAGAGTCACTTTACCTTTGTCATCATATTTTACAGAAATAAGATCAGTATAATCTATATTGTCATTTGTAATTATAGATGTTGCATCATTTATTGCTTGAGTAGCAATTGCTTTAGCCCTTATTTCAGAAACAGCTACTAAAGTAGCCTTTATATTGTTGTTTATATAGATGAACATGTATACTATAATTACAGCTGGCAAAACTATCCATACAATAAATCTTTTATTTTTGTTTCTATGCTTCAAAAAAAGTCCCCCCCTGTATATAATATATGCAGATAAAGTTAATAGTGTGCATTTTAAAATTTTATATTATAATAGTATTGAAACTACCCTATGAGTTAACAAGGCTTTTTTTATGTGGTATAATTAAACTATTATTTTACCTATCTCTCATTTAAGGAGGTATATTGATGTCTGAAGATAATACTAGAAAACAAGAAAGTGAAAAGAAAAAGAAGAAAAAGAAGAAAAAAAATGGACTTAAAATCTTTTTATTGATATTGTTAATGATTCTTGTAGTTGGAATTGGTACAGTAACTGGTATGGTCATAGCTATTGCAAAAGATGCCCCACAAATAGATCCAACTAATATTGGTTCATTACTTAGTCAAACTTCATTTATATTGGATGAAAATGGCAATACAATAGAAAAAATTCAAACAGATGAATACAGAACTATTGTCAGCTTAGAAAAAATGCCACCTCATTTACAAAATGCTTTTATATCAATAGAGGATGAAAGATTTAGAAAACATATTGGAGTAGATCCAAAAGGTATAATTAGTGCTATGTTTGATAATATAAAAGCTGGGGCAACTGTCAGAGGTGCTAGCACTATAACACAACAATTAGCAAGAAACTTATATTTAAACAATGACAAAAAATTAGATAGAAAAATAAAAGAAGCCTATCTTGCTATGCAAATGGAAAAAGCTTTGACTAAAGATCAAATACTAGAAGCCTATTTAAATAGGATAGATTTAGGTCAAGGTGCCTTTGGTGTTCAAGAAGCAGCTCAGACATATTTCTCAAAAAATGTAGATGAATTAACTATTGCAGAAAGTGCTCTTTTGGCCGGGATAGTCAAGAGCCCTTCAAAGTATTCACCATACTTTACAGTTAGACCTGAAGATTTTAATAGCGATACACAAGAAGAAATTGGACAGATAGATAAATTTGGAGAAAAATTTATTGTCATAAGTAATAAAAACGCCATTAAAAGACAACATGTAGTTTTAGGTAAAATGAAAGAGCTTGGATATATTTCTGATAAAGAATATAATGAAGCAATAAACCAAGATATTAAAGCAATTTTAAAACCTGGACAAAAGAAAATAAATGGTATATCTTCTTATTTCACAGACTATGTAAAAGTACAAGCAATAGAGGCAATGATAGAGAAACTGGGATATACTAGAGAGCAAGCTGAAAAAGAATTGTACACTGGCGGACTCAAGATCTATTCTACTATGGATGTAAATATGCAACACAAAGTAGAAGATATCTATGCAAATTTTACCGAAATATTATTTGGAAATCCTGAAAAATTGAAAGGCCCAGTTCTTATTGACTGGTCTTTGGACAAAAAAAAGAATATAGTAGATGAAAGAAAAAAAATCATATACTACAAACAAGAAAATCTATTTGATGAAAATTTCAATCTTGTGATAGAAAAAGGAACTTTTGAAATTCGAGATGGGAATATAGCTATAAACAATAAAAAGATTACTCCATACAAAAATAATTTAGATATTGGGGATTATTATGTTATTGATAATAAGAAAAATTTAGTTACTCATCCTGTAGGCAGCTTAACTTTGCCAGAAAATAGTTTTAAAGTAGAAGAAAATGGTGAAATATTGATACTAAATACTTTTTTATCACAAAAAGAAGATTTCTATAAAATTAATGAAAATGGTCATTTGATTATTAATTCAAATTATTTCTATAGAAGCAAGGATGGAATTGTGCAACCACAATCTGCAACTGTAATTATGGATTATAGAACCGGAGCAATAAAAGCTCTAGTTGGTGGAAGAGATATAAAAGGAAACAAACTTTTAAATAGAGCTACTTCTTCCCAAAGACAACCAGGTTCATCTATAAAACCAATTGCTGTATATCTTCCAGCACTCGACAATGGATTCACTGCAGCTTCTGTAATAGATGATATTCCACATTACAACGAAAATGGAGAACTATGGCCAAAAAACTGGTACAGTGGCTATAGAGGTCTTACTACTTTAAGAAATAGTGTAGAACAATCTATAAATGTAAACTCAGTAAAAGTACTGGAATCTATAGGAATAAATACTTCTTTGGAATATTTAAAACGCCTTGGGATAATTAATGAAGAACATCCTGAAAAAGATAACTTTGTATCAAGAGCAGAAGATAAAGCTAATAATGACGAAAATTTAGCAGCACTAGGGCTTGGTGGTATGACTAAAGGATTAACTCCGCTAGAAATGACGGCAGCTTATGGTGCAATTGCAAATGGTGGAACTTACACAAAACCTATAACTTTTACAAAGATATTAGATAAGGATGGCAATATCCTTATTGAAAATAATCCTAAACAAAATATAGTAGTATCACCAGAAATAGCTTATATAATGTCTGATATTTTAAGAACTACAGTGGCTAATGGAATTGCTGGAAGAGCACAGATTCCAAAAATGCCTACAGCAGGTAAAACTGGTACTACTCAAGAAAATGCAGATGCATGGTTTGTAGGATTTACTCCATATTATGTATCTGCTGTATGGATAGGAAATGACTCGCCTACTATAAAGTTGACAAAAGGAAGCGCTATGGCTGCTGAACTTTGGAAAAATATAATGATAAAATCTCATGAAAATTTAGAACCTAAAAGTTTTGAAATGCCTCCAAATATAGTAAAACTAAGTGTATGTAGTCAATCTGGAAAATTGCCTTCAGAAACGTGCAGTGGAGACCCTAGGGGGAATACAATTGTAAGCGAAATATTTGCCAAAGGTACTGAACCTAGAGAACATTGTGATACCCATATAGTACTAGATATTGATACAACCACAGGTAAAATTGCAAATGAATACTGTCCTAAAGATGCTATTCAAAGTAAAGTATTCATAAAAAGAGAACCACCATATAATCCTTCAGAACACAATGGTATTGTACCAAAAGATTATCAATATACTGCACCATGGGAAATTTGTCCTGTACACAATCAGGAAAATGCCATAGATGAATGGATGAATGAACAATTCAACGAAGAAAATAACGGCGAAGAAGAAACACCCATTGATGAAACCCCAGGAAACAATACTGAAAATCCAAACAATAAAAATGAAAACAACCAGAATGAACAAAATCCAGGAAATAACGGGAATGAAAACGGAAACTAAGGAAGATATTCTTCCTTAGTTTTTTGTCTTTGGATTAGATACTACAGACATTATATATCCAAAAATAATAGCTGCTGCTATTCCACCTGACGCCGCTTCTAATCCTCCTGTAAAAACCCCTATAAACCCATTTTTATCTACTCCTTTAAATACACCTTTACACAATGCATATCCAAATCCAGTGAGAGGCACAGAAGCTCCAGCACCTGCAAATTTAATCAATGGTTCATAAATACCTAGAGCAGTGAGAATGACCCCCGAGGTAACATATATGACTAATATATGAGCTGGAGTCAATTTTGTTGTATTCATAATTATTTGAGCTATAGCACAAATAAGCCCCCCAACTATAAAAGCCTTTAAATACTCCATATTTTCACCTCCTGTTTTATTTTTCATTGGAAATAGTCAATGCATGAGCTATCCCTGGTATAGACTCACCTTGTTGTGTCATGGTAGGTGAATGCAAAGCTCCTGTAGAAATAAGCAGCACTTTATTTAAATTTCCATTCAACATTTCATTATATATATAGCCATTAAACACTACAGCAGAGCAACCACAACCACTTCCACCAGCATGGGTATCCTGTTTTTTGCTATCAAATATTTTTATACCACAATCAGTATATACTTTGGAAATATCATATCCCTGCTTTTTCATGAAATCTACAACTATATCTTTCCCCACATGACCTAAATCTCCTGTAATGATCAAATCATAGTCATCTGGTGTATATCCTGTATCCTTAAAATGAATAGAAATAGTATCTACAGCTGCAGGTGCCATGGCAGAGCCCATATTGTTTACATCTTTTATGCCTAGATCTATAACTTTCCCAGTAGTAATATATGTGATATAAGGACCACTTCCTTCCAAAGACAAAATAGATGCTCCAGCACCTGTAACTGTCCACTGAGCTGAAAATGGTCTTTGAGTTCCAAATTCCAATGGAAATCTATATTGTCTTTCAGCTGTACTAAAATGACTCGAAGTAACACAAGCTACCTTGTCAGCAAAACCACCATCTATAATCATAGCCCCTAAGCTTAATGATTCAGACATAGTAGAACAAGCCCCATATAATCCAAAATAGGGCACACCTAGTTGCCTAGCACAATAAGAAGAAGTTGTGATTTGATTTAGTAAATCACCAGAAAAAAGGTAATCTATATCGCGTTCAGATAAATTAGCTTTTGAAATAGCAAGTTTAACAGCCTCCTCTTGCATTTTACTTTCACATTTTTCCCAAGACTCT
>JAKPAR010000360.1 GCA_029779375.1 Bacillota bacterium
TTCCATACTAGATAGCAATCTTCTCATCCTAATTTTTCTCTCTAAATTAGTCATAGTTGAAATATTCCTGTTTAAATATTGAGTGAAATTTTTTAATACTTCATCTAAATAATTTTTTTCTGCTATTTCTATATCATCAAATTCATCATATAGCAACATATCTTCGCTTAAAAAAGAAAGATCATTGTAATAGCTAAGAATCTTTTTAGTAAGGAGTAATTCATCATTAAGTTTATCATCTATTAAATTCGGTCTATCAATAGCCTCATAGCTAATTTTTTCTAACAATTCATTAGTTTCAAATATATCTTTTTGTAGAATGGAAAGTTCCTTGTCAATTATTTTTCTTAATTCAATACTTTTGCTTTTATCTGATTTTAAATATTTTTTCCATATCATTAAAATATTTTCATCTATTTCAAAATTATCTATATTTGAGTTTATCAAGGAAACTGCCATTAATTTATTTGTAAGTATTCCCATGTTTTTTATGATGAAATTCAATCCTTCCATCTCGGCATATAATTCTTTAGTCTTCTGAGAAATTTCCGAAAGCTCATCTATATCTTTTTCTTTCAATTTTTCATATTTCAATTCTTGAACTCTTCTAAAATAGTCATCATATGCTATTCCATAAGAAGATTCCATAGCTCCATTAAATGCTTTTTTATAACTTTTAATTTCATAATCTATATAAGTTTTAGACACATTAGATAGACACCTATTTAATGTACTTTCTACTATTTCAAAAAATCTTTCTTTAGTAATTCTAAATGGGAGCATCTCTATTATGGTTGAAATTTTTTCATTAAAAATATAATAATCTTCAATATCTTCTGTAACATAACTTGTAATATCTATGATCAATTTGTTTAACCGTCCTTGATCTAAACTTTCATTTTTAAATTCTTTTTCTGCTAAATTTTTTGTTAAATAATAGTCAACTATTTCTTCTACATAAGATACTTCTACTATATAAGGCTCTAAATTGTTGGACAAATCGTTTAAACTAATTCTCAAATTTCTTACATACTCTGTATCATCTATCTTTCTCTTTATTTCATCAATATTCTCAACTGTCTTTATTAACATTTTATAATTATCCATGAGAAGTTTTTTTTCACTTTCTGACTGGATGTTTTCTATAATATTATTTTCTTCTAACAATTCTTTTATATCTATATATCCTAAAATAGCGTCATATAAAGACATGGTGCCCACTTTCTCTATTTGTCTATTGTTTAAATAAGATATGATTTGAGTTAAATCCTCATTGCTAAGTTTTTCAATTTCTGCTTTCTCCAAATTTTTTAGATCTTCTATATTAAAATTTATAGCCATAATTTTTCTCCTTTCAAGTTTCTTACCAAGATGCTACTGTGCCATCAGCTCTTGGCTCAGTTCCTCCTATTGATGATTCCCCATTTTTAAGTATTATTTGACCTCTACCGAAACTTCCTATATCATCTGAATATTCAACTTCATGACCTAATTTTATTAGCTCTTCCTTTATATTAAATGAAAAATCAGGTTCTACTAGCACCTTTTTATCTTCTATCCACTGCCATCTAGGTCTGTCCAAAGCTTCTTGAGGATTGTGGTTAAAATCAATAAGATTAGTAACAACCTGAACATGTCCTTGAGGCTGCATATATGCACCCATTACACCAAAGGGTCCTATAGCCCTTTTATCTTTTCCTAAAAATCCCGGTATTATTGTATGATAAGTCTTTTTACCTGGCTCCAAGCAATTTGCATCATTTGGATTAAGTGAAAAAGTGCAACCTCTATTGTGCAAACTAATACCTGTACCTGGCACCACAAGACCAGAACCAAATCCCATGTAATTACTTTGAATATAACTTATCATATTTCCTTCACTATCAGCTGCAGCAAGATAAACAGTTCCTCCTAAATCAGGATTTCCATAGTAAGGATGAATAGCATCCTTTGTGATTAATTTTGCTCTTTCCATACCATACTCTTTAGACAATAATTTTTCAATGGGAATTTCCATTTTATTTGGATCTGTTATGTATTTTAGCCCATCTACATAGGCAAGTTTCATTGCCTCAACAATCACATGATATGATAATGACTCCTCATAAGATAATTGAAAATTGTTTAGAATATTTAAAGCCATGAGAACTACTACTCCATGAGTGTTTGGTGGCAATTCCCAAATATCATAGCCTCTATAGTTCACGCTAATAGGATCTACCCATTCAGCTTTATATGTGAGTAAATCTTTCTTTCTTATATATCCACCAAATTTTTTCGAAAATTTATCAATTTTTTCTGCTATATCTCCTTCATAAAAAGAAAGACAATCTGTTTCTGCCAATTCCAGCAAAGTATTTCCTAAATCCTTGTTTTCCCATATTTCACCTGGTTTAGGGATTCGCCCGTTTGTTGTAAAAGTTTTGAAAAAACTATCAAATTCTTCACCTTTCAATTCATTGAAATATTTTTTAAATTCCTTTTCCCAATTTTTCGATACTACAGGGGACACTGGAAATCCTTCCATTGCATAATTTATTGCTGGTGTAAATACATCTTTAAGTTTTAGCTTTCCGAAACGTTTAGATAACTCTCTCCATGCATAAGGAATGCCCGGTACAGTTATAGGTGCAAAACCATGGATTGGCATCCTACTGTATCCTCTATTTTTAAATTCCTCTATTGTCAAATTTTCTGGGCAAAATCCACTGGAGTTTAGACCGTAAATTTTATCCTTTTCCCAAACAATAGCAAATGCATCTCCACCTACCCCATTAGATGTAGGCTCTACTACAGTCAAACATGCTGCCGTAGCAATAGCTGCATCTATTGCATTTCCACCTCTTTTTAAAATATCTAATCCCGCTTGAGCTGCCAATGGTTGACTTGTAGCTACCATTCCATTTTTACCAAATACGACCATTCTTCTGGATGGATATCTATATACCAATGCATCAAAATTCACTAGAAATGCCTCCTATACAATTTGATTTTTTCTCGATTAATATATATAATTTAATAATAATTGCATCTTTTATATATGAAATCTTTATTCTATTATATCATGGTTAAAAGCAAAGGAGAATAAATAATGGATACTTTATATAGCAATGTTCAATACAATTTAGATTTAAAAAAGTATTTTAAAAACTCAAGAATTTGTTTCTTTGATATAGAAACTACCGGATTTAGTAGAAATAATGATACTGTCTATTTGGTTGGAATTCTTTCAGGTGACGATGGAAAATATACATTAAAACAATATCTTTTAGAATCTATAGGTGAAGAAATGATGCTACTTAAAACTTTAATACCTGAATTTAAAAATTCTGATTACATCATTAACTTTAATGGTGATTCCTTTGATATACCTTTTTTAAATCATAAATATAAAAAATATAATATTGACTATGAGATACCTATATCCAAATCAATTGATATATATAAAATAGTGAAAGATAACAAATACTTATTTGAAATTGAAAATTTAAAACTTAAATCTATTGAAAAATACTTGAACATAAATAGAGATGATGAATTGTCTGGAGGTCAATGTATTTCGCTTTTCTATGACTATATAAATAACAAAAATGAACAAAGCAAAAAACTAATTTTGAAGCACAATTATGATGATATATACTATTTACCTCATATTCTAAAAATATTGGATGTAATTGAAGAGAAAAGTACCATTCAAATATCACATGAAAAGATTAAGAATAAATTCTTAAAAATTAAAATGAAAAATTTTCAGATATCTAATGACATGATAAATATAAACTGTGTAACTGACAAGTTCCCAAAAGAACCAATAATAGTCTATGGAAATAGCTATAATTTCAACTGGGAACAGAAAAAAGGTATGCTAAGAATTCAATTTCAAATAGAGCATGGTATTCTATCAAATATGAAAAAGTGTATTTATGTAAATTTAGAAAATTTCGAGCCAAAATTAAATATAAAGGACAATACAATATACAATCTTCCCGAAAATATAGTGTTAATTCAAATAGAAAAAAATTTCATCATAGATAATATCAAAAATATAATTTTGGAATTGTTTAAGTGTCAAAGGGACGTTTTGTTTGCCACCTATTAGGTGGCAAAC
>JAKPAR010000389.1 GCA_029779375.1 Bacillota bacterium
TAATCAGGATCCAGCTGACTGTAATTTAAGCTATAGGTCTTGTCCCCTGCGATAATCTTAATTTCTTTTGAAATCACCTTTTTCTCATACATTTCTTCAATTAATTTTTTCGCTTCTTCTAGGCTTTTACCGCCTACATTTACCCCATCTACGTATACACCAGGATAAATGATATCCTTCCATTTGGAATCCGTAGCATAAACATGAACCACTGGCAGGGATGATATAGTTAAAAAGCTTAATATTGCAAAGATAACCTTTAATCTCTTTTTTCTTGTGTTTTTTACTCTCTTTTTTACTCTTTTCATTTTGTTTCGCCCTTCCTTTAACTTTCTATACTATATATACCGAAAAAAAGGACAATAAGTTTTCATTTTCGAAAAATATTTATTAAAAAATAATAAATCTCAAAATCCATCAAATAATTCATGAATTTTGAGATTCTTGATTATTTATGGCTATAGCTTCTACCTTTGGTTTCTATCATCGTGAAAAATCTGATCTATGGCTATTACTAGCGATAAAATAAAGGGATAGCTCTCATTATCATCTATATTTACTTCATAGGTATCAGTAAAGGTAAAGGCCTTTTTATAAATTTCCGCCACTGGTATTCCGTTTCTATAAATAGTGAAGTTATACGCAAAAATATTTCCTTCTATATAAAAGTTTCCATGCTGGCTATCTATCCTTAACCTTGGTTTAAAGAAGGAAAATTCCTTTTTCAACACCGCAGTTACAAATCCGTTTTCATAGATTAAATACTCTGGTAAAAATTTAAAAAGCTTTTGCTCAATATACACCAATTCTCTATCATCCATACTATATAATTTAAGCTTATTTCCAAAACTAAAGATTTTACTCTTAACCTTATAGGCATCATAACCATCTATATCTCTAATTGTAAAATCGTCTCCAAAGCTGAAAATTTTTTCTCTAACATAAAAAATCATTCTGCCACCTCCTTATCATCATTGTAGCATCTCCATCTATTAGCGTAAATCAAAAAGCCGAAATTTAAAAATCTGCCTCTACATTTTGTAGAGACAGATTATATTCATTAGCTCTGACAGCAATGACTATGACAATCACATTCATAATCATCAGC
>JAKPAR010000004.1 GCA_029779375.1 Bacillota bacterium
TTGGAAGAGGGCTATTTGAGGGTGTCCAAACTCAGTTTAATTATATTCCTGAAAAACAAACTGACTTCATATTTGCTGTAGTTGGAGAAGAATTAGGCCTTATTGGAGGATTAGGCCTTATACTTCTATATTTTGTGATGCTGGCTAGATTCGTTAGGATTGCAAAAAAATCTACGGATTTGTTTGGTTCCCTTATGGTAATTGGTTTTACTGCCATGTTTCTCTTCCATATTTGGGAAAATATAGGAATGACCATGGGGCTTATGCCTATTACAGGTATTCCACTTCCAGTCATGAGCTATGGTGGAACATTCCAACTAACTAACTTAATCTGTGTTGGAATAGTGCTAAGCGTTGGAATTAGAAAAGAAGAATTAAGCTTTTAACAGTATAGGGGATATTCCCCTATATTTTATTTTTTTGTTATATTTTTTTATTTAGTACCTTGCAATGTAAGATAGTGTATGATATACTATAGTTAACAAAGGAAAGGTGAAAGGTATGAATATACAGTTTAAAAAAGGCGTATTAGAACTCTGTGTGCTTTCCTTGCTCGATAAAAGGGACTTTTACGGCTATGAATTAGTGGACCATATCTGCAAATACATTAATATATCCGAAGGAACCATATATCCACTGCTTCGAAGATTAAAAACTGAAGGATATGTAACAACTTACCTAGAAGAATCTCAAGAAGGACCTCCTAGAAAATACTATAAATTAACAGAAAAGGGCAAAGAAGCATATAAAGAGTTAGAAGTTGAATGGGAAACTTTTGTTAATGGAGTAAATAATATTTTGAGGGGGGAAATCAATTGAACAAAAAAGAATATTTAGCAAAATTAAGAATGTATTTACAAGGTTTACCAATAAGCGAAATAGAAGATATTATATCTGATTATGAGGAACATTTTAATGTAGGTATTTCTAAAGGAAAATCTGAAGAGGAAATTGCTAAGGAGTTAGGAGATCCAAAAGAAGTAGCCCAAAGCTATTTAAATAATTCCGAAGTCAGCTTACAAACAAATTTTGAGGAAAATAAAAGGAAAAATAATAAAAAATGGTTAGGAATTGCTGCAGGAATTGTTATAGTAGTTCTTTTTATTAGTATAATTACTAGTATAACTGCTGTTCAAAAAAATATGAAATTTTCATCTGATATTTTAAATATCAGTTCCAATGGAGATTTAGTACGAATTGGCACAAATGGAATTGAAGTAAAAGATGGCCATACACATGTAAAAATAGGCATGAATGGCATTGAAGTCAAAGATAAAGGAAATGAAGTTAATATAGGCAGAGATGGAGTTA
>JAKPAR010000008.1 GCA_029779375.1 Bacillota bacterium
CATTGTTTCATTGGCAAAGCCAAAGTAGCACGTCTCAGGAAAGCAATACTGGTCAAAGATATATAAATCATAAAAAAACTGGGAACAAAATCGCACTATTTGTTAGGGACTATAAAAAATGTAATGGCTATACTTCACCTTTTATATTTTTGGGGAGTTGTGAATATGTGAGTCATTCTGGAGACAGACCTATAAGTTTTATTTGGAAGCTAAAAGAGAATATGCCACCAAGTTTAGTTCCTGTTGCAAATAAAAATATATTATAGGGATTAGATATGGAAAACCAGTCATGGGGACGGGAAGTGACCAGCCAAACGAAACGTCCCCGTGGCGGAGTGGCGGAAAATAATTAAACGGGGGATGCATTATGCCAAGAGGGCCTAGAGAAAAAAGCGAAAGTGGAATATACCATGTGATGCTTAGGGGAATAGACAAAAGAAAAATTTTTTTATCTGATGAAGATTGTGAGAAGTTTTTGGATAATGTAGAAAAGGCCATGGAAAAAAGTGAATTCACTATATATGGATATTGTCTTATGGGAAATCATGTACATTTGTTGATAAAAACAGGTACAGAAGATATAGGAGATACTGTCAAAAGAATTGCAGTTGGCTATGTTCAATATTTCAATATAAAATATGGAAGGACAGGCCATCTTTTTCAAAATCGATTTAGAAGTGAACCTGTTGATGATGATTTATACTTTAGAACAGTTCTAAGGTATATTCACCAAAATCCAGTTAAAGCAGGAATAGTAAAAAAACTCTCAGATTACAAATGGAGTAGTTATAGAGAGTATTTCATGAATAAAAATAGATTGATTGATACTAGTTTGGCGATGGAGTATTTTGGAGGCAGGGAAACCTTTGAAAAGTACATGATGGAAGAAAATGATGATGAATGTCTGGAATATAGAGAAAATATCAGGTATACAGATGATGAGCTTAAGGAAGTAATATCTTCTTTCACTGATATTTCAGAATTAAAGAATTTAGATAAAAAATCAAGAGATGAAATTCTTAAGGCAATAAAAGAGAATACTAATGTAAGTAATAGGCAATTGTCAAGGGTATTAGGTATTAACAGGAACATAATAGATAATATAAAATACCATAAATGAAAAACTAACACTGGAAATTAGGATAAGGTGACAGGAGAAACATTATACTGTCACCTTTTTCTATGGGTTGAATAGTGGGACACAAAATGACCAGCCAAGCGAAACGTCCCCATGGTAGTAACTTTTGTTACCGAAATTATGTGAAAAATTGGGTAGACTAATACTAGATTTGTGAAGGAGGTTTTAAAAATGGGAAGGTATTTTGATGAGAATGATTCTATTTATGATATAACTGAAAAATATCCAGAAGTATTGGATTTATTTGTTTCTAGTGGATTTGAAAATATGAAGGATGAGTCTATGAGAAAAACTATGGGAAAGACTGTTTCTTTAAAGATGGCGTTGTCTATGAAGAGGATAAATATTGACACTTTTGTGGATAGAATGGTGGAAATAATTGAGGAAAACAGAAAAGTTGTGGATGAAAGTTTGATTTTATCAAATAGAAATATGGATGCAGATGTGAAAATTGATGGAGTGCTTCCTTGCCCTGTGAGGATTCCACTTATGGACGCTTTCGGCAAATGGATGGAGGAAGAAGGAAAAAGTTTAAATATATCTGTGGATTATGAACTTAAATCAGCTTCAAGTGGTGTGGATTGGATAAAGGATGTATTGGAAAAGGCTGAAACTGAGGAAGTATTGTCGGATATTTTTATTTCCGCTGGTTTTGATCTTTTCTTTGATACAAATCTTATGGGAAAGTTTAAATCTAAAGGTGTATTTAAAGATATGACTGGATTTGAGCATTTGAATTCTGATTTTGACAATGAGTACATTGATTTAAAAGACCCAGCTAGGCAGTATTCTATCATAGGAGTAGTACCAGCAGTATTTCTTGTGAATACAGAAGAGTTAAATGGCAGAGAAATGCCAAAGAGTTGGGAGGATATTTTAAGCACTCAATTCAAAAATACAGTGAGTTTGCCTATTGGAGATTTTGATTTGTTCAATTCCATATTACTTAATATATATAAGAAATATGGGGAAGAGGGAGTAGAAAAATTGGGGAAATCACTTCAAAGAGGAATGCATCCTTCTGAAATGGTTAAGTCTCATATGAAGAGTTCAGAAAAACCAGCAGTTACAATCATGCCTTATTTTTTCACCAAGATGATTAAAAAGGGTAGTCCTATGGTAGCGGTTTGGCCTTCTGATGGAGCTATTATAAGTCCTATATTTTTGCTTTCTAAGAATTCAAATAGTGAAAGGGTGAAGCCTTTTGTAGAATTTTTTTCATCAAAAGCTGTTGGAGAAATATTAGCTCACAATGGAAGATTTCCAAGTACCCATCCAGAGGTAGACAATATGATTTCAAAGGAGCACAAATATATGTGGCTTGGCTGGGATTATATAAATTCAAACAATATTGGAGAGTTGATTCATAAATGCGAGAATATATTTAGTAGAGCTGTAGAGGAGAGATAATATGAATTTAGTTACATTTTCAGGTCCTCCTTCTTCGGGGAAGACTTCTATAATATTAAAGACTATTGAAGCATTAAAGATGAGAGGTGTTTCTGTAGGGGTTGTTAAATTTGACTGTCTCTATACAGATGATGATATATTGTACGAAAAGGCAAATGTGCCTGTGAAAAAAGGACTATCTGGTTCTCTTTGTCCAGACCACTTTTTTGTAAGCAATATTGAAGAGGTGGTTCAGTGGGGTAAAAAGCTTGATTTGGATTTACTCATTACAGAAAGTGCAGGACTTTGCAATAGATGTTCACCTTATATAAAGGGAATTAAATCAGTTTGTGTCATTGACAATTTAAGTGGGATAAATACCCCCAAAAAAATAGGGCCAATGCTTAAATCTGCTGATATTGTAGTTATTACGAAAGGGGATATAGTTTCTCAGGCAGAAAGGGAAGTGTTTTTATCGAGAGTAAATTCTGTAAATCCAAGGGCCATATCCATGCATATAAATGGGCTTACAGGGCAAGGTGCCTATGAACTTAGCACTCTTCTTTATGATGAAGATGAAAATATAGATACAGTCCAAGGGAAAGAATTGAAATTCCCTATGCCATCAGCATTGTGTTCTTATTGTCTTGGAGAAACAAGGATTGGTGAAGCATATCAAATGGGGAATATAAGAAAGATGAAATTAGGTGATGAAGATGAAAAATAGGGTGAATTCAATTAAGATAGGAGAATTAAAACAAAAATACCCTTTTATAATGGATTATTTTGCTGCCAATAAGCTAAATATAGATGGCTATGAAGACTATAGTTTTAAGGAGTATTTAGAACATTTCACCGAAGAAGAAAAAGAACAATGGGCTATTGATACTGAAGTTCTAATGGAAGGACTAACTTTATATATAAATCAAATGTTAGAGTTTCTTGGAATAAAAGAAGAAACTTCCGTTAAAAGTCTAACTATATTGGCAGGTCGAGATAAAAGTGGAGATAGGGAAGGGTTTGAAAAAATAGATATAAAAAGTGGAGAAATTATTTCCATTGTAGGTCCTACTGGTTCAGGGAAGAGTAGACTTTTGGCAGATATTGAGTGGGCAGCCCAAAATGACACTCCTACAGGAAGGACTATTCTCATAAATGATGAAGTACCAGATAAAAAGTGGAGATTTTCTTCCAACAATAGACTTGTAGCTCAACTTTCACAAAATATGAATTTTGTCATGGATTTGACTGTTCATGAATTTTTAACTCTTCACGCCAAAAGTAGAATGGTAGAAAATGAAGAGGAAGTTGTGAAAAACATTATAGAGGAGGCAAACAATTTGGCGGGGGAAAAATTTGATTTAAATACCCCTATAACTAGTCTTAGTGGTGGACAGTCAAGGGCTCTAATGATTGCAGATACAGCAATTTTGAGTTCATCTCCTATAGTTTTGATTGATGAAATTGAAAATGCAGGTATTGATAGAAAGAAAGCACTACATCTATTGGTAAGTAGTGACAAAATTGTCCT
>JAKPAR010000009.1 GCA_029779375.1 Bacillota bacterium
CCAACTTGAATAGTATAATTACTATAAAAATCTCTAAATCTATCACTATTGATAATTGAATAATCATCTTCTACAGATAACATATCTTTTTTTATAGCCAATGTTTCAGCATGTTTAAGTACTTCATATATTCCACCTCTAGCTTTTATGGAACCAGCTATGGGCAAGTTGCTATCGAGTTTAACTAAAAGTTCTCCTAAAATTTTTTTATCTAAATCATTTTCCATCCGTTTTTTCATATTTGGTATTTTAGCTATAGGGGATTCTATGATACCACCAGATGAAGCTGTTTCGGGGAATACACTTTTTATATATGGGGCAAATCTATTTAGTCTTTTTTCTGCATCTAATACATCCTCTTTTGAAACTTCTAGGCTATCTTTCACATTATCAAAATTCTCATATTTAGGGTTTATCCAGAATACTTCCTTTAAAGCTTTTATATTATTTAAAATAGACAAATAAATACACCTCATTTCTTGCTTTTATACATATATATTAGCACAGAAAACTATATTGTTAAAATAGAGTTTTTATTGTATTTTAACAATATTTGGGAAACTATCATTGATAGAATTTTAACAAATTTTTAATAATTATGTTTTATTGCTTTTTTGTAATATAATGAAAATGTAAGATAAGAAAATTAAATATATGATAGGGGGATTTAAATGGATAAGGGTGAAATGAAAAATATGGGTTTTGCTACCAAAGCTGTACATGGAGGATATCAAAAAAATGAAGTTGGAGCGTTAGCTACTCCAATATATCAGACTTCTACATTTATATTTGATTCAGCAGAACAAGGTGGAAGAAGATTTGCATTAGAAGAAGAAGGATATATCTATACAAGACTTGGAAATCCAACAAATACACAAGTTGAAGAAAAAGTTGCATTGCTTGAAAATGGAGAAGCTTGTATGTCTATGGCATCTGGCATAGGAGCTATAACATCTTGCCTTTGGACAATACTTAAAGCAGGAGATCATGTAGTAGCTGCTGAAACTCTTTATGGTTGTACTTTTGCTTACTTGAATCATGGATTGACTAGATATGGAGTAGATGTGACTTTTGTAGATACAACAGATCCTGAAAATGTGAGAAAAGCCATTAGAGATAATACAAGAGTAGTATATCTTGAAACGCCAGCAAATCCAACTTTAGGAATTGCAGATATTGAAGCTATTTCAAAAATTGCTCACCAAAATGAAAATTGCATGGTTGTAGTAGATAATACTTTTTGTACTCCATATATACAAAGACCATTAGAACTAGGAGCAGATGTAGTGGTTCATTCTGCGACAAAATATTTAAATGGGCATGGAGATGTTATAGCTGGTTTTGTAATAGGCAAAAAAGAATTTATTGATGAAGTGAGATTGTTTGGTGTAAAAGATATGACAGGAGCTTCACTTAGTCCTTTTGATGCATTTTTAATAAACAGAGGTATAAAGACTTTGGAAATTAGAATGGATAGACATTGTGAAAACGCTTTTAAAGTAGCTGAATTTCTTGAAAGCCATCCTATGGTTGAAAAAGTTTACTACCCAGGACTTAAAAGTTTTCCACAATATGAATTAGCTAAAAAGCAGATGAAACTTCCAGGAGCAATTATTTCTTTTGAAATAAAAGGTGGAATAGAAGAAGGAAAGAAAGTCATGAACAATGTAAAACTCTGCAATATTGCAGTAAGTTTAGGAGATACGGAAACCCTCATTCAACATCCAGCTAGTATGACTCATTCACCATATACAAAAGAAGAAAGAGAAGCTAGTGGCATAACTGATGGGCTTATAAGATTATCAGTTGGATTGGAAACATCTGAAGATATTATAAATGATTTAAAACAAGCACTAGAGAGTATCATGTAAACAGTGGGCTTTGGCCCACTGTTTCATGTTAATAAAATATCATTAATTCACTTACATATATATAAATGGTATAATATAAAAAATAATATACATTAATGGTGGTAGAATGGATAAAAAGAAAAATTTTATTTTAGTAATCATTTTAGTGGGGCTATTGTCACAATTATATACTGATTTTCAGATATTAAATTTAAAATTTTCACTTTCAGCAGTAGCTTTTTCTGTGTTTTTATATATTTACAGTGAAATAAATCCCATATTGCTAGGGGTTTCATCTGGACTTTCCCTTGGCCTTTTTAGGATGTTATTTTATATTATTGATGGGGGAACTTTTAAGACAGGTATTTTTGAAATTTTCCCAGAGGTAATTTTTTATACAGCCTATGGTACTATATTTTAT
>JAKPAR010000012.1 GCA_029779375.1 Bacillota bacterium
AAAATATGGATGTTGAACTTTTAAAAAAGGGCATAGCTAAAGGCAAAATAGTTATACCAGCTAATAAAAATCACAAATCTTTAAATCCAGAGGGAATAGGAGAGGGGCTTAAGACTAAGATAAATGTCAATTTAGGTATTTCTAGAGATTGTCCAAATGTAGATAAGGAACTTGAAAAGGTAAAAGTAGCAATTGATATGAATGTAGAAGCTATAATGGATTTAAGTTCCTTTGGAAAGACTGAAGAGTTTAGAAGAAGGTTGATTGCTCTTTCTCCAGCTATGATAGGTACTGTGCCTGTATATGATGCAGTTGGATTTTATGACAAGGAACTAAAAGATATAACATCTAAAGAATTTTTAGATGTAGCTAGAAAACATGCTGAAGATGGGGTGGATTTTGTCACGGTTCATGCAGGCATAAATAGAAAGACTGCTGAAGTTTTCAAGAAAAATAAAAGAGTCACAAATATAGTATCTAGAGGAGGGTCATTGCTTTATGCATGGATGGAACTAAATGACAAGGAAAATCCTTTTTATGAATATTTTGATGAACTTTTAGATATATGTGAAGAGTATGATTTGACATTGAGTTTGGGAGATTCTTTGAGACCAGGAAGCATAGCAGATGGAACTGATGCTTCACAGATAGAAGAACTTATTGTACTTGGAGAATTGACTAAAAGGGCTTGGGAAAGAAATGTACAAGTCATGATAGAAGGACCGGGTCATATAGCTATAAATGAAATAGAGGCCAATGTTTTATTGGAAAAGAAATTGTGCTATGGGGCTCCATTTTATGTCTTGGGACCAATAGTTACAGATATAGCACCGGGATATGACCATATCACCAGTGCTATTGGAGGAGCAATAGCTGCAAGTGCTGGAGCAGATTTTTTGTGTTATGTAACTCCAGCTGAACATTTGAGACTTCCAGATTTAGAAGATATGAAGGAAGGAATCATTGCTACAAAGATAGCTGCTCATTCAGGAGATATAGGGAAGGGTATTTCTAATGCAAGAGAATGGGATTTAAAGATGAGTTATGCAAGAAGAAAATTGGATTGGGAAGAAATGTTTGAATTGGCGATAGATGATGAAAAACCAAGAAAGTATAGAAAAGAGTCTACTCCAGAATTTAAAGATAGTTGTACTATGTGTGGAAAGATGTGTTCAGTCAGAAATATGAATAGGATAATGGAAGGGAAAGATATAAATATTTTGAGAAGTGATGACTAATTTATAGGGGGAATTTTGTATGGAGATGAAAAAAACTAAAAAATTAACTATGGCTGCAATGTTTGTAGCTATAGGAGTTGTGCTTGGGAATATAATATATATTCCTGTTGGAGTATCAAAATGTTTTCCAATACAACATGCTATAAATGTGTTAGCAGCTACTATTTTAGGACCTGCATATAGTGTGATGATAGCTTTTTCGATATCTCTATTGAGAAATATATTGGGAACAGGAAGTCTTTTAGCTTTTCCCGGAAGCATGATAGGTGCACTATTGGCAGGAATGGTATATAAATATACTAAAAATATCTACAAGGCTTCTATAGGGGAAGTATTTGGGACAGGAGTCATTGGAGGAATGATGGCATTTCCAGTAGCAAAATATTTTATGGGCAAAGAAGTAGCTACCTTCTTTTTTGTATATCCTTTTATCTTAAGCAGTGTTGGTGGGAGTATAATAGCTGTTCTTTTGATAAAGGTTTTAGATAAATATATAAATACTCAAATAAGCACAAATGAGGAGAAATAAAATGGATATTGATACTATTGGAGAGTTGTCAAATAAAATAAAACAAGAAAAGCCTTTAGTTCATCTCATTAGCAATAGTGTCACGAGTAATGATTGTGCCAATATAGTTTTAGCCATGGGTGCCTCTCCTATTATGGCAATGGATTCTAGAGAAGTAGAAGAGGTGGTTTCTAAGGCTAAAGCATTGGTATTAAATATTGGTACTATAGAAAAGGATGTAGCTAGATCAATGATATTAGCCGGAAAAAAAGCAAATAGCTTAAATATTCCTGTTGTACTAGATCCAGTAGGAGTGGGAATATCAGAATTAAGACAAAATGTTGCAAGAGAAATCCTTGAAAATGTTCACATATCCATTATAAAAGGAAATCAAGCAGAAATAAAGATATTGTATGGTCTCAGGGCAAATTTCAAAGGAGTAGACTCTGAAGACAATGACAGTATAGAATTTATGGCAGAAATATCTCAAGATCTATCTAAGAAAACCAATTCTGTAGTAGCCGTAACGGGAAAAGTTGATGTAATAAGTTCACTAGATGAAACTATATACTTATACGATGGACATGAGATGTTAAGAAGTATAACAGGAACTGGTTGTATGGGGACTGCTTTAGTTGGAGCATTTTCAAGTGTGACAGATAATATGTTAAATGCAGCAGTGGCAGGGATTTATTCTTTAAATAGAGCAGGAGAAATAGCTTATGAAAAAACTAAAAGTTTTGGCGGAGGCAGTGGAAGCTTTAAAGTACATTTATTTGATGCAATTTATAAAGTATGTGAAAAGCAGTAGATTGAATTCTACTGCTTTACTTGTGTTCACAAAAAAATTTGATATAATAAAAATATATTTTTCAAATTGATATTGAAGAGAGGTGTTTTTTTGAAGATTTTAAGGCAAATGGGAATAATATTTGGTATTTTAT
>JAKPAR010000022.1 GCA_029779375.1 Bacillota bacterium
TTGGAACTAATAAAAGAATCGGGAGTTAGACTTCCAAAAGCGGTTGGTTCAGCTGTAAGTATAGTAGGAGCTTTGGTATTAGGGCAGGCGGCAGTACAAGCGAGAATTGTGAGTGCTCCTATGGTTATAGTTGTAGCTGTTACGGCTATCGCAGAATTTACAGTGCCACCTTTGACGGAATTACTTATCTTATATAGATTGATAATACTTTTTTTAGGAGCATTTGCAGGATTGTATGGAGTCACTTGTGGATTAGTTGTGCTAATTGTACATGGATTATCTTTAAAGTCTTTTGGTGTATCTTATGGATATCCTATATCTCCGAGAGATAAAGAAGGGTTGAAAGATTTTATCATTCGTTTTCCATTATGCTCTTTTATATTTAGGCCTAAAGCTATAGAAAAAACAAATATGGTGAGAAATATAAAACCAAGAGAGAAGTGAAAGTATGAAAAAGTATTTTGTATTATTAATTTTAATTATATTTTCAGCACAAATTCTTTCAGGGTGTTGGGGTTCTCAAGAGCTAAATACCCTTGGGATAGTCACGGTAACTGGATTTGACATAGAAAATGATGAAGTAGTAGCTACTTTTGAAGTAATTAAATTAAATCCTTCTTCAGGATCTTCAAATTCAGATGATTCTACCAAGGCAAAATATGTACAAACTAGGGGAAAGACTATATTTGAAGCTGTTAGAAATGAAAACTTAAAATTTGATCGAAGAATTTATTTATCTCACAATCAAATATATATTTTTGGTGAGGAATTTGCAAAAAAAGGATTGACGAATTATATGGATTTTTTACAAAGAGATCATGAATGTAGAGAAACTGCTTATTTATTGGTAAGTAAAGGCGGAAAGGCTTATGAGGTAATGGGATTTTCACCGGGTGCAGAAGATTTACAGGGAATATATATTGGAGATATGATGAAAAATAGCAAATTTACTTCTAAATTAGTAGCTATTAATATATCAGAGTATTTTAGAAATTATTATGATGCTGGGATACAGCCAGTTATTGGAACTGTCGAAAAAAAGGAAAAAAAATATGAAAAGGATATGGAATTGAAAAATAAGGATAAATATGAGCTTTCGGTGGAAGGAGGAGCAGTGTTTAATAGAGAAAAACTTGTTGGATATTTAAATGGAGAAGAAACTAGAGGATATAACTTTGTTAGAGATAAAGTGTATAATGCAATAATAGAATTTCCATCTATTTCAACGGGTACAGACTCAATATCAATTCCTACACCTAAAGTAGGAGGTACAATTAATACCAATAAAGATTCACAAATAAAAGAATATACTGTGGTTGAAATAGCAAAAAGTAAGACAAAGAATGATGTAGAGATACAGGATGGGAAATTAGTACTGAAAACAAATGTTAATGTCAAAGGAACTGTTGGTGAAGAATTAGGTAATATTGAGATATCTCAAGAAAAAGGTGTATATCTAATAGAAGAAGCTTGTTCAAATGAAATAAAAAGACAAATTGAAAAGGTATTTTCGAAAGCACAAAAGGAATATAAAACCGATATATTTGGATATGGAATTTTATTTCATAGGAAATATCCTAAAGAATGGGAGAAAATAAAGGATGATTGGAATGATGTATTTTCGGATGCAGAGTTCAAAGTAAATGTAAAAACAGAAATACTAAGGACTGGCCTTGTAAATACACCTTCTAATAGGATAAGAGGAGAATGATTATGAATGAGTCAGAGAAAGTTTCATCGTACCAAGTCATATTGCTGTTAATAGCATATAGATTAGTGATTGCTTTTTCATTTTTGCCAGCGGCAAATGTTCCACCAGGAAATCAAGATATGTGGATAGTAGTCTTTCTATCAATTCCCTATACCGTATTGTTTTGTTTTCCAATACTTTTTTTATCTAATAGATTTAATAAATATACACTTATTGAGTATATGGGAATAATATTTGGGAAACATTTGGGGAAAATTATAGGACTAATTTATACATTAATATTATTAACTTTTTCTATTTCCAATGTATCTGTGCTTGCAGAAATACTTGATTCAACTATGTTTCCATCTATGCCTACGATTGTTACTGTGATTATTATGGTTATAACTTGTTCTTATATTTCTTACAAAGGATTGGAGCCCATAGCAAGAGGAGCAGAAATATTTGTACCTTTTATACTGATGGTTATATTTATTTTTCCTATATTGGGTATGAAAATTTTAGATTTTAAAGTATTTTTGCCAATACTAAAAGATTCAAGCTTTAAAGAATTAAATAGAGGTGCTATAGAAATTGCACTGAAATTTGGAGATGTACTTATTCTTGCTATGATAGTTCCAAGTCTAGAAAAAAAGGAAAAATTAAATAATATTTTTATGAAAAGTTTATTTTATGGTGTATTTATGTCCAATTTTGTACTTGTCATAAGTCAAGCTGCTTTGGGAATAGAGCAAACCAAACATTCTAACTTCCCTTTTTTTGCATTTGCACGATTAATAAATGTATTTGATTTTATACAGAGAATAGAGTCAATTTATGTAATTTCATGGATTACTGCAAATATTGGGAAAATAAGTGGATACCTATATTTTTCAACAGTATCATTAGCACAAGTATTAAATAAAAAGGATAATAAAAAATATATAATTCCCATGGCAATAATAGTATTTATTTTATCTACATTATATAAAGATAGAAATTCAGTAGTGGGGATAAAAAACCCATTTCAAAAAATTCTTTTAATAATTACAATGATTTCAGTTATTGTTATACCTTCTATCGCACTTCTTGTTTATTTTATTAGAAGAAAGAAGATAAAAGAAGTAAATATAGATGATTGATTTCTTTATTGTATATAGTTTAACTTGGAAATCACATATTGTTTTTGATAAATAAACAAAATAGTTATATAATATATATAAGCTTACAATCAGGAAATAAAGCTACTTTAAATTTAAAATATATTTAAAATTAAAGAAAAAGGGGATGATATAAATGAAAGTAGCTATTGTTACTGATAAGCCAAGAGCAAAATATTTGCCTACAGAAGAAGGATTGTTAGAGGATAGGCAAAAGAGAGAAACTGTAGCAGAATTGAAACAAGTGCTTTCTAAAAAATATGAGTGTATTGATTTAGTTCTAGATGACAATATAGTTAGTAAACTGCGAAGAGAAAAAGTTGATTTGGTATTTAATTTATGTAATGGCATTCGAGGAGAGTCAAGAATTTCACAACTTCCTGCTATATTAGAATATGCAGGAATTCCTTATACAAGCTCGTCACCACTAGGTCATGCGTTGGCCTACAACAAAATTTATTCATGCAAAATATTTAAACAATCCAATATTCCTACACCTGATTTTACTTATGTATATGATATAAAAGAACTTAAAAATATGAATATTGAATTTCCTATTTTGGTGAAACCTAAGGACGAAGGTTCAAGTAGAGGCATAGATGAAGGAAGTTTAGTATTTGATATGAATTCTTTAAAGTCTAAAGTTCAAAAAGAGCTAAGAGTTTATAATCCTCCTATAATGCTTACAGAATATATAGAAGGAAGAGAATTTACAGTGGGAGTTGTAGGAAATGGGAAAGATATTTCTGTTCTTCCTATTTTAGAGATAGACTTTTCGAAAATACCTGATCATTTAAGTAAATTTTATAGTTTTGAAGTTAAGTCTCATTATGGAGATAAGACTATCTATCACGTTCCAGCAAGATTAGATAAAGATACAAAAGATCTCATAGAGAGAACAGCTATTAAGGCTTATAATTCTTTGGGGATGAGAGACTATGCAAGAATTGATTTTAGATTAAAAGATGGAGTTCCCTATGTTCTTGAAATAAATTCATTGCCAGGACTAAAGAGGGGACATAGTGATATTTGCAAGATGGCAGAAGCATGTGAATTAGGATATGATGGATTAATAATGAAAATTGTTGATAGTGCTATAGAAAGATACTTATCTCAGGATGAACTAGAAGATAAAAGTGTATAGTTATTTAATAGAACAAATCCTTGTGATATCACAAGGATTTATTCTATTTTTGTGTATATTATATATAATTATAAATACCATATATAGACAAGATTAGTTATAATTGATTTTATTTGATACTGTATTGTAACTTTTTATATATGAATATATATTATAATAATATATGTCAGTTTTTTATGTGCAGAGT
>JAKPAR010000052.1 GCA_029779375.1 Bacillota bacterium
AACTAAAATAGTAGAAACTGTTGAAAGCATTTCTGACAAGACCAATTTACTTGCCTTAAATGCCAGTATTGAAGCTTCTAGGGCTGGAGAATATGGACAAGGTTTCACTGTAGTTGCTATGGAAATAAGAAAACTTGCTGAAGGCTCTAAAGAAGCTGTAAAAAACATCAATGACAATCTAGTTACCTTTATAAATGAAATTGACGGCTTTGTAGAACAAATAGAAAAACAATATATTACTCTTGAAAAAGAAAACAATAGTCTTTCAAATATTGCCAACGAAAATTATACTACTGTAATGTCTATACAAAATGTATCTAATTTAATAATTGATTTAATTGAGAATTTAAACAATGAAACAAAATCTTTAAATACTATATCTGCAAATATCGAGACCCTTGCTGCTATTGCAGAGGAAAACTCTGCTTCTTCTGAAGAAGTAAGTGCAAATGTAGTCGCTTATACAGAAGAGTTAAATAAAATGATTGAAAACATAAAAGAATTCAAGAAAGTTTCCGAACAATTTGGAGAAGATTTAGAAAGATACATTGTATAAACTCATAAATTTAAAAAGTGCTAGGTCAATAAGAACCTAGCACTTTTATATAGTCCACTTCTGGATCTTCTGTTCCTTGAAGTGAGCTATTTTGTCTTTTAAGCATGACTATATAATCTATCATATCTTTTGAAATACGTTCTCCAGGTATGACAATTGGTATTCCTGGTGGATAAACCATTATAGATTCTCCACTTATTTGACCTTCTGCCTCTTCCAATTTAACTATCTTTTTCCTGCTATAAAAGGCTTCCCTTGGAGATACGATAAGTTCTGGATTTTCCAATACTGAAACTTTATCAAAACGTATTTTAAAATTATCTTTTCTATATTTTTTAGCAATATCCTTTAAGGCCTTTATCAAAGCATCAACAGATTCGTCATTATCTCCAAAGCTTATGAGAGCCAATATATTGAATACATCTCCCATTTCAACCTGAATATTGTATTCATCTCTCAATATATTGTACACTTCAAATCCTGTAAGACCTAAGTCGGATACATTTATACCCAATTTGGTTTCGTCAAAATCAAATGTTCCAGGAGTTCCTACAAGTTCTTTCCCAAAAGCATATAATCCATCTATTTTATTTATCTCTTCTCTTGCCTTTCTTGCAAGTCGCAAAGTCTCAGAAAGAAGTTCCTGACCATGAATTGCTAAAGTTTTTCTTGCTATATCAAGACTTGACATGAGAAGATATGAGGCACTAGTAGTTTGAGTTAAACTGAGTACAGTTCTTACGGTTTTTTCATCTACTAATCCTTCCTTTATGAGGAGTAAGGAACTTTGAGTAAGAGAACCACCAGTCTTGTGCATACTTACAGCACACATATCTGCACCCAATTCAATAGCATCATAGGGAAGCTCATCATGAAATCTAAAATGAGCTCCATGAGCCTCATCTACAAGAACTGCCATACCATATTTATGAGCAATTTTAACTATGCTCTTTATATCAGAAACAGCTCCATAATAAGTAGGATTTATCAAAAATATGGCTTTTGCATCAAAATTTCTGGCTATTGCCTTTTCTACGTCTTCAATAGAAACTCCCATGGCTATGCCAAGCCTTTCATTTATTTCCGGCTGAATATATACTGGAATAGCACCACTTAATATAAGCCCATTTATAGCAGACTTGTGAGCATTTCTAGGCATTATTATTTTATCTCCAGGTTCGCAAACACTCATGATCATAGCTTGAACTCCTGATGTAGTCCCGTTGACTAAAAAAAACGAATGGTCTGCCCAATAGGCTTCAGCTGCTAAATCCTCTGCCTCTTTTATGACTCCTATGGGATTACTTAAATTGTCCAAAGGTTTCATAGAATTTACATCTATTTGCAATACCTTGTTTCCCACAAACTCCCCAAATTCTTTCAGCCCTACTCCATGTTTATGTCCAGGAACATCAAAAGGTATGACATTTCTCTCTTGATATGCTTTTAGTGCATCAAACAATGGAGTTTTATTTTGATTAGATACCATTAGCACTCCTCCAGTGTGAAATAAATTTAAATATGCAAAATCAATGAAGCTACAGTAAAATAAACTGTTAAACTCAATGCATCCACTATAGTTGTAATAAGTGGACTTGCCATTATAGCTGGGTCTATTTTCAACTTTTTAGCTGCAATAGGAAGTATTCCACCTATTACTTTTGAGGCTACGACAGTGAAAAATAAAGTTATAGAAACTGTAATAGCAATATTAAATCCAACTTTTTCTATATAATATATCCTCAAAAAATTCACCAAAGCTAGCGTTACTCCTACTATAATACTTATCCTGAATTCTTTCCATATAACTTTACCTATATCTTTAGGATGTACTTCACCTAAAGCTATACCTCTAATCACCAATGTAGAAGATTGGCTTCCTGCATTTCCGCCAGTATCCATAAGCATAGGTATGAAAGAAGCCAAGAGTACTGTGGACTGAAGAACATCTTCGAATTTTGTTATAATTCTTTGAGTAAAAGTAGCTGATAACATTAAAAACAACAACCACAATATCCTATGTTTAGCCAAATTAAAAACACCAGTATCTAAATATTCATCTTCTGATGGAGACATAGCAGCCATCTTTTGAAAGTCTTCTGTATTTTCCTTGTCTATAACATCCATTATGTCATCAACAGTTATGATACCAGTAAGTCTATTTTCCTTATCTACTACTGGAAGAGCCAAAAAACCATATTTTCTAAAAAGTGCAGCTACAGTTTCTTGATCATCATGGGTATTTACATATATGACATCTCTGTTCATTATATTTTTTATAATCTCATTTTCTTCACTAACTACAAGCTTTCTTAGAGAAACTATTCCTTCTAATTTTCTATTGGAATCTGTTACATAACATGTATAAACTGTTTCTTTAGAAAGGCCTGTTTCTTTTATGTGAGCTAATGCCTCTCCAACAGTCATCTCTTTCTTTAAATCCACATACTCAATAGTCATTAGACTTCCAGCTGAGTCCTGTGGATAGTTTAAAAATTGATTTATACGTTTTCGCTCTTCTTGATTTGAATTTAGCAATATCTTTTTTACAACATTTGCTGGCATTTCCTCAAGCAAGTCAATCATATCATCAAAGTACAACTCGTCTATAATATACTTCAATTCCTTGTCTGTAATACAACTTACTATTTCCTTTTGTTTATCTACTGGGAAATATGAAAATACATCTACCGCTATATCCTTAGGCAGCATCCTAAACAACATAAGTGCTACAGTTATATCCACTTCTTCCAATATTTCTTCTATGTCTATTGGATTCATCTTGATAAGTTCTTCTCTCAATTCACGATACTTCTTCTGTTCTAACAGCATTTTAATTTTTCTTTCATCCATTAAAATTCCCCCCTTGGAAGAACCATAAGTAAAAGTGATGAATATGGTTCTTCCCTTCTAATATTAAATTTTCTACTCGGACTACCAGATAAGGGCCCAGAATCCATTATCATCACCTCCAATTTAATTCTTCCATAGGCGTGAATATATTATACTATATTTATAGACTATTCTATTATAGTAAATTTTTCAACATTTTTTTTAAATCTCTGCAATTATTTTTTCCCCAATGGTCTTGTATATTTTACCAATTGGAGAATTTAAATCTACTACTGGTGAAATGCCTTTGTCACTTCCCTCTCTAATTTCTTTAATTAGCGGAATTTCACCTAAGAAGTTCACACCTAATTCTTGGCTTAATTTTTCTCCCTCTCCAGAGCCAAATATATAATGTTTTTCACCACATTTGTCACATTCAAAGTAAGACATGTTTTCTATAACTCCAATTATATCAGTATTAGTCTTTTGAGCCATAATACCTAATCTTTTTGCCACGCCCTTGGCTGTAATCTGCGGAGTTGTCACTATTAAGAAATTAGCATCTTTTACTTCTTGCATGATACTAAGAGGTATATCACCAGTTCCTGGAGGCAAATCTAAGAGCAAGAAATCTAACTCACCCCAATATACTTCATTCATAAATTGTTCAAGTACCCCTGAAAGAACAGGCCCTCTCCAAATAAGTGCTTCATCTTCTTCTACTAGATTACCCATAGACATGATTTTTACTCCATTAGCTTCTACAGGAATAATAGCTTGATCTCCAATAGCCATTGGCCTTACACCTTTTATACCCATTATCTGAGGTATACTATAGCCTAATATATCTGCATCTATAAGTCCTACTTTATATCCCATATTTGCCAATGTCACAGCTAAATTTGCTGTAACAGTAGACTTACCTACTCCACCTTTTCCACTTCCAATAGCTAATATAGTAGTGTTTTCAAAAGAATTTAAAGAATTTTTTTCTTTGCCAAATAGTGCTTCTTTTTCCCTATCTGACATCTCGCCAAATTGGACATTTACATTTTTTACTCCTTCTATTTTACCCACTTCACTTAATATATCTTCCCTCATCTTGTTTTTTAGTGGACATCCCATAGTAGTCAATGCAACTACAACTTCAACATTTCCGTTATCTATCGAAACATCCTTAATCATATTTAATTCCACTAAATTTCTATTAAGTTCAGGATCATATACATTCTCAAGTGCAGCATATATTTCATTCTTGTCCATTTTCTAACCTCCTCATCTGCGACAGCAGGGACGGTTCTCCCTGTCGCAAAATTCTTATTGCCGTTTAACTCTATTATATCCAATATAATAGAAAAAAGATAGGTAAATACCTATCTTTTTAACAATGTGAGCCTCCACGGTCTGCTGTGACTTGGAAGCCTCTTCTCAACCAATTGTTTGAATAATCAATATTGAATTCATCAAAATTGTTGACTATGTCTTGATCTAACACAAATGTGAAATCATCTACTTTAACTATACTATCATCATCTTTTTGCTCATCCAGAGCTAGTCCAAAGCTTGGTCCACTTCAGACAAGACCTGCCACATAAATTCTTAAAGCACTGTCTTGTTTATTTTTGGATTCTA
>JAKPAR010000053.1 GCA_029779375.1 Bacillota bacterium
TATCCATTTTACTACCACACGGAAATGTTAAGCCTAATTTGACACCAATTCTATCAATAAGCTGTCCTATACTTATATCAAGAGTACCCCCCACTATATCTATATTCAAATTATCTTTGTTGTTGTCTACAAGGAGCAATTCCGTAGTTCCTCCCGATATATGAAACGCTAAAAAATTGTCTTTTTTCTCAAGAGGAGAATTCATCATACCTGCTCCAATATGACCTTCTTGATGACTAAATTCTTTAAAAGGAACACCTAAGATTCTAGATATAATATATGCCTGTCCTTTACCCACTGTAAAAACAGGCATATATGATCCTTCAATGTTTCTTGGTTTTCCACTGGTAGATACAGATACTATCTTTCTAGTTTCAACTGATTTAGCCAATTCATCCAAAATTAAAGGTAAATTCTTTATATGTTTAAAAACTGCTTCCTGTTGCCTTAATCCCTTTTTATTTTTTTCCACTTCTAAAATCTTTCTTAAATCAAATACAATATCATTATTTTCATCAACAACTGCAACAGAAGTAGTATATGCACTTGTATCAATTCCCAAATAATAATTATTCATCATTGCTCATCTCTGTACGTACAAAACTGCCCAGTACACCATTGACAAATTTTGCCGATTCTTCTGTGCTATATTTCTTGCATGTTTCTATAGCTTCATTTATACAAACTTCCATTGGAATATCTTCTCTAAATTTGAGTTCATATATTGCTATTCTTAAAACAGATAAATCGACTTTTGCTAATCTATATATCTTCCAGCCTTTTATATGTTTTTCTATGATTGCATCAATTTTCCCTAGATTATTCGTGATTGTTCCCACTGCATGATTTATATATTGGATTTCATCATCTGCGAATTCGTGTTCACTTATGTATGTATTCATACTATCATCAGAATAATCTTTATTGATTTCCATCTGAAACAATATTTTCATAGTTTCTTCTCTTGCTACTTTTCTACTCATATCTTTCCTCCTCGAATATAAGCTAATATTAATTTATTGATTTAAGTTTATTTTTCCCTACCTGGAGGAAGTATCCTATCCAATATTTCCCTGAAATCCTCTTGATTATCTTTTTTCTTTCCCAAATAAAATCCAAACCAAGTACACAAAACTATAAATAGAGTCCTAAAAAAACCAATAGTTAGTACAAGTATAGCAATAATAAATCCTATTATAGTGCCAATGGTTTTCCCTTTATTTTCTTCCACTATTTGAATGAATTTTAAAAATATCTCCTTAGCCACCTTCAAAACACCTCTACAAATTATTTTACAACTCTAGTTGGTGCTGTTACGCTGCTAATTTCAACTCTAACTTCACTTACTTCTACTCCTGTACATTTTTCCACATGATCCTTTACTTTATCCTGAAGTTCAATAGTTGTTTCAGGAATATTTATTTCAGGTGACACTTCACCTTTTAAATATATAGTTAAAACTCCCTCAAAAACATTTACTGTAGTTTTCACATTTTTTATACCTGTGAATTTATTAGCAACTGATTCTACCAAACCTTCAACTGTTTGAGTTGAGATTTTTAATTCTCCAAAGTTTGTATGTCTAATCAAGAAAGCTTCCTTCTTAGATTTTTTATTTCCTTTAACACCAGAAACTAAAAATCTAATACTCACTAATAAAAAAGCCAGTCCTACAATTGAATATACATAATTGCCTTTCATAGATTCCAAATATCCAGTCATACTGTTTATTGACAAAAAATCAAATTGATCAAAAGGAAATAACATTAACAATATAGAAAGTACTGCAAGACAAAAAGTATATATTGTTAAAATAAATCTATCTATGATATTCAAATTTCTCCTCCTCCTAAAAAATACTAAATTTACCCTCTGGATGTTCAGAGGGTAAATTTTTATTTAACTCTAGATTCCTCTTCCACTTTTTCTTCTTTAGGTATATTTACACCTTGAACATTTACATTTACTTCAACAACATCTAGTCCCGTCATAGTTTCAACAGCATTTTTTACATTTTCCTGTATAGATTGAGCTACTTCTGAAATTCTAGAGCCATAATTTATTACAACAAAAAGATCTATTGCACACTCTTTTTCTCCTACTTCTACTTTTACTCCTTTAGACAAACTTTTCATTCCAAGTGCTTCTGTAATACCACTGGTTACACCACCACTCATACCTGCAACTCCATCAACCTCAGTGGCTGCTAAACCAGCTATTATAGCTACAACTTCATTAGCTATTTTTACAGAACCATATTCCATTCCTTCATTATCAATAGCATCTACCATTTTTGCCCACCTCCAATTTAATAAGATTATATAAGTTTATTATACCAGAAGTAAGGCTAGTTTACAAACATTTCTAAAGTTTTTTCATTATTTTTATATTAGAGGAATCGAAGTTTGTTTCACTTTTTACAATTTCTAATATTTTAACTACATCCTGCTCTGTTAACTCATCTGTAGACACTACCACCTTTACTCCGTCCTCTTTTAAAAATACCAGAGCTTCTTCAAATCCTTTTGCCTTAATAAGTCCTTCTATATATAACTCCTTTTCTGATAAATTTCCCAATCTTATCATTTCATTTTGAGCTTTTGTTATCATTTCACTACTACTTTTTTCATCTTCTACGATTTCTTTCAATCTTTCAACTAAATTTCCCCTCATCTTATCCCTTGCCAATCTGTATTCTATAAAATAGTTGTTGCTTTTTAAATTTTCCTCTCTACTTAAAGTTTCTTCTATGCTAGAATTTATGTCTTCTGTCAATTGAGATATGTTTTCTTCATTATTTCCCTCAACAATTTCCACTTCACTTTCTTCGTTTTCAGATATAGCTTCTATAATCGACTTTTCTTCATTGTTTGCTGCCTTTTCCATCTCCATTTCTTCATGCTTTTGATATTCACTAGCAACTTTTGACATGGATTTTTGAGTAAGTTGATGATTGACATATCCAGTCAATACCAATAGACAAACTAAAATTGCTATTATAGCTGGCTTTTTCATACTAAACATAAAAATTCCCCCTTAATTGCTAGAATATACTTCTACTTTATTCCCAGATATACCCAAAGCCGTTTTAACTGCTTGATACAATTCTTCTTTTATTTCTATATTTTCTGCTCCTTCTGCTACAACTATAACCCCTTTAACTTTAGGTTTTATCTCTTTTAAGACTATTATATTTCCTTCACTTCCTCTAGTAACAACTTGAATAGAAGAATCCTCTCTTATTATCTCTCTAACACCTCCTTGTGAATCTTTTTCA
Source organism: Bacillota bacterium (assembly GCA_029779375.1). GTDB lineage: Bacteria > Bacillota > Clostridia > Tissierellales > Sporanaerobacteraceae > Sporanaerobacter. The sequence goes on from JAKPAR010000053.1 coordinate 3,278, forward strand.
CTTGTCTTTTCTTGATTTTGAGTTGTATTCATAGCTGGTATTTTTTCAGTAGTTTCTTCTAATGTTATCATCACTTTTACTTTTCCAACTCCCTTTATTTCTCCTAAGATGTTTTCTAATTTTCTTTCAAGGAGCATAGCATAGTCCTCCATATAGTTGTTCTCTATAACTTTCTCCTTATTTTCATCTTTCTTAAATACATCTTCTTGTGATTTATCAGCTTTAAATACACTTGCCGCAATCAGTAACATAGTTCCAACAATGAGTATTATTAAAAGATTATTCATAAATTTTTTATTTGTGATTTTATCTGAGATTTGCTTATACTTTTCTTTAAAGTTCATTTTATTCACCTGCCATTTTTCTATTTAAGTAAACTGAAATTCTATCTGTAGGCAAATTGTACTGTTTAGAAATGATATTTACTATTTTTTCGCTATCCTTTAATTCTTCTCTATTCAGTGTTTTGTTATTGTTCAATTTTACACATACTTCTTTTGTATTATCTACTTTAATTATATCTTTATCCTTTATGTCTTCTTCTTTGTATTCCAAAACTAACTCTATTTTTTTTATTTGTCCATAATCTTCATCTTCCGTGTCCTCAACAATTAAAACATTTAAAACTGACACTTTATAGTCAGAATTGTACTCTATTTGATCTTTTATGTCCTCCTTTAGTTTGTTTATATATACACTAGTTATCTGATCTTGCTGTAAAGCCTCTATACTATCACTTTCTTTGTATTCATTATTGAATCTATTTATACTTGTAAAAATATTTCTTTCTATATCTATATCTTTATTTATAAATTTTATGAATGGATTTATCACTACTATAATGATTAAAAAACCAATTATCATATCTATAAACCGCTTCATATTTCCCTTTGGAAGTACTATTTCTAAAAATGATATAAATATAGACATATATACTATATCTATCACCCAATTCTTTATAAACTCTATTGTCACAATCTCACCACCTACCTCAACATCATCGAAATATTTCCAGCCTCAACTATTATAGTGATAGTTATAAAAAACATCATAGAAACTGAAATTATACTGACAAGTATCAATACAAGTGATTTACTCACCTCATTTAAACTATCTCCAATTCGCATAGTAGAAATAGGTTCTATAAGTACTATAAGAACTTTGTATATGAATATTAGTGCAACTATTTGAATTGTTGGAAAAACACATATTAAAAAGAGTGCAAACAATCCTATACCCCCAACAGCATTTTTTAGTATGAGAGAACAACCTACTACAGTATCCATGGCATCCGATAAGAATTTCCCTACAACAGGTATAAACTTATCTACTGCAAATTTTGCTGTTCTTGCTGTAATACCATCGACCTTTGAAGCTACACCATATACAGACATAATTCCTATAAAAACAGTCAGTGAAACTCCAAGAATTGTAACAACTATTTGTCTCATAAGCTCGGACAATTTTGTAAATTGAACTTTTTCAGAAATTCTACTTATAATCCCTACGATAAATGAAAAAAATATTAATGGAAATATTATATCCTTTATAAGTATGCCAATTATATTTACAGTTCCCAATACCATTGGATGAAAAATAGCATTGGTAATTGTTCCTCCTACAGCAACTAATAGAGTTAATAAAATAGGCAATATTATTTCCATAAAATTAACCATTTTGTCTACAGTACTTTGTCCAAGAACCATAATTGTTGCAAAACTCTTAATGACTATAGTTGTTATAAGTATATAACATATATAGTAGGCCAATTCTCCAACACTATCTTTTTCAAAAGAAGTCTGCAAATTAGTTAATACTGCACACATAATAGTTATTGCTAATATTTGTATAAGTAATGACAAATTTTCAATTGCTTCATTAAAAAACAGTTTTCCTATTCCCTGCAGTATATCAAAACTATCTATAGTTCTTTCGCCTTTAATAATTGAACTAATAAATTCTTTAAGAGTAATCTTAGGAAAATATCTAAAAGACTCATTTTCTAAATCCACAATTGTCTCTTCAAGTTCCTTTAAATTTAAGCTCTCAAACTGTTCTATGATAAATCCAATATTTTCATCTTTTGATTTAATTTCATCTCCATAACCATGGAGGGGTAAAAAAATAATTAAAAACATTATAAAAATAGCTATCCTTTTATTTTTCATCTTATTCACCTTTAAGGCAAAATTTCAAAAATTAAATCCATCAAAGCCATCAAAATAGGTATAGCCAATACCATTATAATCACTTTGCCACCTAATTCAATTTTAGATGCAATAGACTCTTCTCCAGCATCTCTCGATATTTGAGCACCAAATTCAACAATGTATGCAATTCCAATTATCTTCAATATTGTAGTAAAAAATACAAAATCTACATCTGCATTTTTAGCCATATTTGTTAGTACTTGTACAACGATTTTAAGCTTATCCGCCACAATATAAAATATGACTATACTGGTAATTATACTGGTCAATACAGCAAATTCCGGCTTATCATCTTTAAGCAACATAATCATGACCGTAGCTACTATACCTATGACTACTATTTGCAATGCTTCCATTTCATCACTTCCTATCTAGTACAGTTGGAATAAGGTCTTTATATCACTAAATAACTGACTTATATATTTTAGAACTATTCCAAGTACTAGTACCACTCCTAAAAGAGTTGTTATAAATGCAAATTCTTCTTTACCTGCCTTGTCAAGTACCATGTGCAAAACTGCAGTCAATATACCAATACTGGCAATTTTAAAAATCAAATCTACATTCATGCTTTTCTCTCCCTTATATCAAAATAACAACTATAGCCAATCCTGCCAAAAACCCTAAATTTTTAAACATCTTCTCATTTTTATCTTTTTCAATTCTTGCCTCGTCTTCCAATGTTTTTATTTGAGTAAGAATTAATTTGAAATTTTTTTCTTGATCTGTTCTATCTGAGGATCCTATGGATCTTCCAAGAGTCATAAACATTTCTATATCTTCATTTTTGAAATTGAGTTCATTTTTCATTGTGTCGCCAACTGACAAAAAAGAATCAAAAATTGTACATTCTCTATCTTTATTTAATTTTTCTATTATCAATCTAAATATATAAGATACTTTTTTATTTCCCTTGTTGTAAACATTCATAAATGCTTCAGGCAAGGGATTGGCTCCATATATTATTTCGGTTTCCAATAGCTTGATACAATTTTCTAAATATATAAGATTTTCCAATCTTTCTTTATAACTTTTCCCATATATATATCCCATCAAGCTAGTGGAAAATAATACAAGTATACTACCTGTCAATTTTAATTTTAATATAAGCATATTTTTACCTCTTTCAATAGAAAATTGATTTAAATGTACATCCATCTATTATGTCACAAATTGTTCCTACTCCTTGAGAATTATCCATAATGATGATTCTTTCAAATATTTTTCTTTCTATTATTTCTCCAAGGCCATTCTTAGTCAATATATCTTCTAAATCCTCACCATGAACAGTAGAAATAAGTTTTATCCCAGCCTTTAGTGCCTCATTTATAGCTTTTATATCCTCATAACCACCAAGTTCATCTGTAGCAATAACTTCTGGAGACATAGAACGGATAAGCATGATTATGCCATCACTTTTAAGGCAACCATCCAATATATCAGTTCTCATTCCTACTTTTTTTTGTGGTACTCCATTATATACTCCTGCTATTTCTGATCTTTCATCTACAACTCCAACCTTCATCCCTCTAATATTTAATTCAGGAATACCATCACTAATATTCCTGATTATATCTCTTAAGAGAGTGGTCTTGCCACACTGCGGCGGAGACACTATCAATGTATTGTAAATTGAATTGGGGTATTTTATTATATATTTCATTATCCTATCAGATATGCCTATTTTTTCTCTAGCAATTCTAATATTTAACGATGAAATATTTCTTATAGTTTCAACTCCCTTAGAGTTGTATACTGTCTTGCCTGCAATCCCTACCCTATGACCTCCTCTTAAAGTTATAAATCCGTTTCTTATTTCTTCCTCAAAAGCATATATAGAATAATTACTTATAATTTGAAAAGTTTTATTTAGCTGTTCTCCTCTTACAACAAAACCTTCTTTTTCATATTTTGACAATTGGCCTTTACTTGAAACATAGTAGTCCTTAGCTTCTCCTGAAATCATCAAGGGTTTTTCATTTCTAATTCTTATCTCCTCTATATTTGCTTTTTTATTATCTGGAATTTTGTATAATATGTCACTGATTTCAGGATCCAAATATTCTAGCAAATAATTAAATATCGCTATTTCATTATTCTCCATAACATGTCCTCCTTTCTAATATATAGTATGTCCAAGGTTAAATAATATGCTTTTATTTTTAAAAAAATAAGGTCTGAAACACAATTGTGTTTCAGACCTTAAACAATTTTTATTCAATGTCTATATCTTCTGGTGAATGGTTTGAACATTTTTCATCACATTCACAAAAATCTTCATCTTCCATGTAGTCAAAGTCATCATCATCAAAATATAAGTCATCATACTCATCTAAAAATCCAAATACTTCTTCTTCCACATCCGCTAAATCTTCATCCATATAGCTTACATACTCATCAACATCGTCTATTTTCTCATCCACTTCACCCAAGGCATTGGCAAAATCATCAAGGACATCAATGATTTGTAGAAGAAGTTTACCTTCTTTGCTAGATTCTTCTATTCCTAGTCCATCAGCCAAACCCCTTAAATAAGAAACTTTTTGAAACAATTCATTCATTCTAATCCCTCCTTAAGTTTTATTTTAATTATTCCCTAAACTCTTGACAAATACTCACCAGTTCTAGTGTCAATCTTTATCTTGTCACCTTCATTGATGAATAGTGGAACATTAATAACAGCACCTGTTTCAACAGTAGCTGGCTTTGTAGCTCCAGTAGCTGTATCACCTTTGACACCAGGTTCTGTATGTGTTATTACAAGTTCAACAAAATTTGGTGGCACAACTTCAAAAGCCTTACCTTGATAAAATCTGATGATAGCTGTATCATTTTCTTTGATGTACATTATAGCTTCTTCCACATCCTCTTTAGCTAATGGCAATTGTTCATAAGTTTCATTGTCCATGAAGTAATACAATTCTCCATCATTATATAAATACTGCATCTCTTTAGTTTCAATATGTGCCTTTGGATATTTATCATTTGGATTGAAAGTTGTTTCCTTTGTTGCACCACTAATTACATTTTTTATTTTGGCCCTTACAAATGCTGCTCCTTTTCCGGGTTTAACATGTTGGAAATCGATTATTTGATATACATCTCCATCCATTTCAAAAGTTACACCTTTTCTAAAATCACTTGCTGAAATCATTCAAAAAACCTCCTACTAAAAATTATTTCTACTTTAAATTTTTAAATGCTTCTAAGGCTAAAATATAACTATATGGTCCAAATCCTGTTATTTGTCCAGAACAAACTGGAGCAATAACAGATGTTTTTCTAAATTCCTCTCTTCCATATATATTTGATAAATGTACTTCAATAACAGGAATTTCAAGAGCTTCTATCGCATCTCTTATAGCTATACTATAGTGAGTATAGGCACCTGCATTTATTATAACACCATCATATTCTCCATGCAAAGCTACATGGAGTTTCCCCAATATATCTCCTTCATAATCTGATTGAAAAATATCCACTTCATATTTAAACTCATGAGCTTTATTTTCAATCATAGAATTTAGTTCATCTAAAGTTCTATCTCCATAATACTTTTTATTTCTATAACCTAAAATATTCAGGTTTGGACCATGGATCACTAGTATCTTCATTTTATGCCCTTCTCTATTCTTCTTTTTCATTTTTATTATAGCAATCCTTTCATGTTACTACAAGACTAATGTTTATCATAATAAAAAATTATTTCATCCCCTATACTTTCAATAGATTTATCATCTACATCTATTATGTAATCACAAGAACTGTAATATAGCTTTTTTCTCTCTAAAAAAAGTTTTTTTACCTTTTCATATATATCTTCTTCATTCATAAGCAACGGCCTATCTACATTTGATGAATTTAAATTTCTAACAATAGTTTCTATTTTCCCATTCAAGAAAAAAATTATACCATTTCTCCTAAGTGCATGAATATTGTCCTTTCTTAATACTATCCCTCCACCAGTAGAAATTAAAATATTTTCTTTGTCAGCTATTTCTTTGACAACTTGAGCTTCAATAGTTCTAAAAAAATCTTCTCCATAAATATCAAAGATATCTTTTATTGACATACTTGTTTTTTCTTCTATCATATCATCAGTATCAATTTGAACAATATTTAATTTTTT
>JAKPAR010000062.1 GCA_029779375.1 Bacillota bacterium
CTAAAACTACAGGCCTTATGCCAGTGAATACCCATTCCAAATAAGGAGTATTTTTAAATTTTACTATGAAATGATATAAAATGCTCATGACAATAAAAGAAGGAAGCACTACAGCTACTGTAGCCACTATTGACCCTAATACACCTGCTACCTTATATCCTAAAAAAGTTGCTGAATTTATAGCAATAGGTCCTGGTGTCATTTCAGAAATTGCAACTATATCTATAAATTCAGTAGTTGTAAGCCACCCACGAACCTTTATAATTTCCTCTTCAATAAGGGGAAGCATAGCATAGCCTCCGCCAAAACTGAAAGCTCCTATTTTAAAGAATGATATAAATAATTTTATCAATTTCTCCACAATAACACCTACTTTATCTTATTTAAACCCATAGATTACTCGATTGTGTCCTTGTAAATCCTTTAAAATAGAAATATTTCTGAATCCTTCACTTTCTAAAATCCTCTTAACACTTTCTCCTTGATTATATCCTATTTCATATATTAATAGCCCACCGTCATTTAAATATCTTCTACTTTCTCCTGTAATCCTTCTATAAAATTCCAAACCATCTTTACCACCATCAAGAGCTATAACTGGCTCATAATCTTTTACAGCTCTCTCAAGGTTTTCAATTTCATCTTTTGGAATATAAGGAGGATTAGAAGCTATAATCTCAAATTGGCTTTCAAGATTTATACTTTTTAAGGCATTAAATAAATCGCCTTTTAAAAATCTTACATTATCTAGATTAAACCTCTCTTTATTTATATTTGATACTTCAATGGCTTCCTCTGATATATCGACTCCATATACAAAGGTATTTTTACAATAGTATGCTATACTTAAGGCAATTGCTCCGCTGCCTGAGCATAAATCTAAAACCTTAATATTCCTATTTTTATATTTTTCATTAATATGCCCTATAACATACTCTACCAAAATTTCCGTATCAAATCTAGGGATTAGTACCCCTTCTTTGACATAAAAATTCAACCCCATAAAATCCTTTTCTTCTATTAAATACTGGATGGGGCATCCATTTTTTCTTTTTTTCATAAGCTCCACAAATTTATTCTCAAT
>JAKPAR010000350.1 GCA_029779375.1 Bacillota bacterium
AATTTCAAATATTTATAGGAAAAATGAGGAGGTGATAATGTGGATAAAACTAAGCTTGAGTTGAATTTCAAAAATGCATCCGATAAAAAAGTCAATATATCTGTAGATAATCCCAGAGAAGATGCAACAAAAGAAGAAATAAAACAGGTCATGGATACAATAGTTGCAAAAAATATATTCTATTCAAATGGGGGAGACATAGTAGAAGCTATAGGAGCAAGAATAGTTACAACCAATGTAGAAGATATTGTATTCTAGTATTTCAATAGGGGAGAATAGTTTCTCCCCTATTGTTATCTAAAAGAGAAAAGAGGTGAAAACATGGAAGAAGTATTTTCTCAGATAGCCAATTTAGGCTTTCCTATAGTCATATCCATATATCTTCTAGTTAGGATAGAAGGAAAACTAGATGAATTGACTAAAAGCATAAACGAGCTATCTAAGGCAATTGGAAATATAGGATAATAAAAATCCCTTCTTGACTAGGAACATATGTTCTAGTATAATAAGTCAGGGAGGGATTTTTTATGGAAATGGAGAAATATATAGAAAAAGGACTAATGGCTTTTGTTCCAGTTTATCTGGATATGAAGGGGAATTCTACTATTTTATATACTTTTAGTAGTGGGAAAATAGAAGTATATAAGTCTATAAGAACTTTTTTAAATGGATTAGGGAAATATTTTTTACTGGATTTGAAACAATCAAATAAATATTATGGAGAACTATTGGGAAGTAACAATGGAGTACCTATTCCTTTCAACAAGGACAATATTTTTATTCCTGTAAAGGTTAGAAGGCCTATATCTAAAAATGATGGTTCATTAGGATATATAAATATAAAGTATATAGAAAAAGTAGTGGAAGAAGATGGTCAAGGAATCGTATATTTAAAGTTCAATATAAAGATAAAAAGTTTAAATACTACAAAAACAATTGAAAAGCATATAAGGGAAGGACATATAGTGGGAAAATTTTATGAAGAAAAACATGGGACAATATATGAAATAGATGATTTTTATTCTCAATCTGACAAACCAGCTACTAAAGGAGATATAGCTCTTTTAAGACAAGAAATACTTAGCATCAGGGAGACTCTACATTAAATTTTGTGATATAATATTCTAAAGCAAAATAATAAATTGGAGGAATAGATTTTGATAACGGTAGAGGGAACATTAGAGGAAATAATATATACGAATGAATCCAATGGTTATACTGTTGCCATATTGGAAACAAGTGATGATGTCATAACCATAGTGGGATATGTTCCCTTTTTGAATATAGGGGAGACCTTGAAAGTAGAAGGGGAATGGACGAACCATCCCAACTATGGAGAACAACTTAAAATATCAAATGTGTCTACAGTAGTTCCAGCTACTTTAAATGGCATAGTAAAGTATCTTTCTTCAGGTCTCATTCCCTATATAGGACCAAAGACAGCTGAAAAAATAGTAGAAAGATTTGGAGTGGATTCTTTAGATATTATACAGTACAATCCAGAAAGATTGAAAGAAATAGAAGGTATAGGGGAAAAGAAGATTGAAAAAATAAAGGAAGCCTTTGAAGAACAAAGAGAGCTTAAAGATATAATGGTTTTTTTGGGCCAATACGATATAAGTCCTTCTTATGGAGTGAGGATATATAAAAAATATGGCAAAGATACTATAAGAACAGTACAAGAAAATCCATATAGGCTTTCGGAAGAAGTATTTGGAATTGGATTTAAAACTGCGGACAAAATAGCTCAAAATATGGGGATAGACTTAAATTCACCCTATAGAATAGAAGCAGGGATAAAATTTAAGCTTATAGAGTATGCAGGGAGTGGGCATAGTTTTGTCCCTAAAGATGAATTGCTCATGGAAGTCTCTAAGATGCTACTATTAGATGTGGAACTTTTAGAAGACAGTCTTAGAGATTTAGCTATTAGAGGAGATATACAAATTGAAAATATAAATGATGATATAGTAGTATATTATATGCCTTATTACAAAGCAGAATCTAATGTGAGTAGAAAAATAGTAGAGCTTTCCAGAGTAGAGTTAGAACCATTAAACATAGATGTGGAGAAGGAAATAAAGACTATAGAAGAGGAAGAAGGTATTTTATTTGCACAAAAACAAATAGAAGCTATAAAGGAATCTGTGGAAAATGGAATGCTTGTTATTACAGGAGGACCTGGAACAGGGAAAACCACTACTATAAATGCAATTATTCAAGTGTTTGAAAGAGAAGAGCTTGAAATAGCTCTAGGAGCTCCTACGGGAAGGGCAGCAAAGAGAATGAGTCAAGCTACAAATAGAGAGGCAAAGACTATCCATAGACTTCTTGAATATTCTTTTTTGGAAGGAGATATGGCTTTTGGGAAAAATGAAGAAAGCCCATTGGAAGCTGATGTAGTCATTATAGATGAAACTTCTATGGTTGATATAATTCTTATGAATCATCTCTTAAAGGCTATACTTCCTGGGACTAGAATTATATTTGTAGGAGATATAGATCAACTTCCATCAGTAGGTGCGGGAAATGTATTGAGGGATATTATAGAAAGTGGAGTAGTGAAAGTCGTAAAATTAGATGAAATATTTAGGCAGGCAGAAGAGAGCATGATTATTGTCAATGCCCATAGAATAAATAGAGGAGAAGCTCCATATTTAAATGTCAAGGATAAAGATTTTTATTTTTTGCCTAAATACAATTCAAATGAAATAGTAGAGACTGTAATTAGTTTATGCAATAGGAGACTGCCAAATTTCAATGGATATGATCCTCTAAAGGATATACAAGTTCTTACTCCTATGAAAAAAGGAGATGTGGGAATCAATTCATTGAATAAATTTCTTCAGGAAATATTAAATCCAAAGGGATATGGAAAGAAGGAAAAAAAGGTAGGGAATGAAATATTTCGAGTAGGGGACAAAGTTATGCAGATAAAAAA
>JAKPAR010000099.1 GCA_029779375.1 Bacillota bacterium
AGAAAGAATCAAATTACATAGGGAAAGTCGACCTTTCCATTGGAGAACTTACGAAGGTTATTATTCATTAACTGATGCCTTAGGAGAAGAGAAGAATTACTTATTGGATTGCATAACCCTTCTTAGCTCCAATATAATGTTTGATGTGACAGATGGCAAAGACTATATAGACTATAATTTACAGAAGGAAGTGGAAAATAGGATATTTGATGAATTATATTCTTTAATCCAAGCTATTGAAGAGAGAAGATATAATCTAGTATTGGTAACAAATGAAGTAGGATATTCTCTAGTACCAGATAATCACATAGGCAGAGTTTTCAGGGATATTCAAGGAAGGATAAACCAAAGGATAGCTGCCCTATCCCATGAGGTTTATTTGGTATGTTGTGGAATACCGGTGAAGATAAAATGATAGATGGACTAATATTGTCCATACAATTTTTAACCCGAATACCCGTAAAAAAGGCTGTTGACTTTAACGATAAAAATCTATCCAAAAGCATTTTTTTCTTTCCATTAGTAGGCATTATAATTGGGGGACTAGGGGGAGTTTCGTACAGTATATTTAGTCACTTAAATGAAAATACAGCTAGTTTTTTTGCCTTACTATCAATGGTAGCAATAACGGGAGGGCTTCATCTAGATGGATTAGCAGATACTTGTGATGGATTTTTATCCTATAGAAAAAAAGAACAAGTGCTTGAAATTATGAAAGATAGCCGAATAGGAACTTTTGGTGTTATTTCCATAGTTATGGATATTTTACTAAAATATATTTTAATATTAAGTCTAGACAAAAATATTCCAATTATATTGGCATTATCCTATGGAAATAGCCGCTTAGTAATAGCATATTTGATGTCAAGTAAAAAAGTTGCTAGAAAAGATGGAATAGGGTATATGTTCCATAGAAGCAATCCCAAAACATATGCCCTTTTTGGAGGAATTGGATATTTGCTAATAGTTTTGTTAGTAAAACCAATTTATATAATACCATTATTTTTTTCCTTCCTTATAGGACAGGTGATGACTAAAATTACCTATAGAAAAATAGATGGTTTTACTGGAGATGTATATGGAGCCACTATAGAATTAAGTGAAATAGTATCTTTAATAATATTTTTGGAGGTGTTAAGGTGGACATAATATTA
>JAKPAR010000102.1 GCA_029779375.1 Bacillota bacterium
CTTTGAGTTCTTCAAGATTTCCATTGTTGTTTATAATTTTATCTGCATATTTTTTTTTGCAATCCATGGAAATTTGTGATTTTATTCTAGCTAAAGCTTCTTCATTGGAAAGACCATTTCTTTTTTTTAGCCTTTCTAATTGAATTTTTTCATCTACATAAACTAGCCATATCTCATCTATATTGATTCCATAAACTTTAAATTTATCCAACTCCTCAATCAAAAGAGGAATGTCTAAAAAAATAACCCTTTCTATTTTAGAATATTTATCTATTTCATCCTTTATAGCTTGAAAAATTCTAGGATGAACTATACTATTTAATTTTTTTCTTATATTTTCATCTTCAAATGTCAATTTCCCTAGTTCTATTCTATCAATAGTCAAATCTTCTTTTAATATTTTTTCTCCAAACTCTCCTACAATATCAATATACGCTGATTCTCCTACACATACTACTTTTCTTGCTATTTTGTCTGCATCTATGACTTTAAAGCCTTTTTCAATTAAAAGATTGGTAACTGTACTTTTCCCCGATGCAATTCCTCCAGTTAGACCAATTATCTTGCAACTACTTTGTTTCATACCAACTATCTCCCATCATTATATCTACTTTCAATGGCACATTTAATTTTATAGAGTTCTCCATTGTGTTTTTTAAGATTTCCCTAACTTCATCTTTTTCATCCTTATATGTCTCTATAATGAGCTCATCATGAACTTGAAGTATAAGCTTGGATTTTAAATTTCTCAATTTAAGTTCTTTATATACCCTTACCATGGCAACTTTTATAATATCTGCCGCACTTCCTTGAATAGGAGTATTCATAGCAACTCTTTCTCCAAAAGATCTGACTACATAGTTTTTAGATTTCAATTCAGGAAGATATCTTCTCCTATTCAATATAGTTTCTACAAAGCCCTCTTTCTTCCCAAATTCCACGATTTCATCCATGTACTCCTTTACTTTCTTGTAATTCTTTAGATAATTATCTATATATTCTTTTGCCTCTTTTCTAGAAATATTTAAATCCCTTGACAATCCATAGTCACTAATTCCATACACAATTCCAAAATTCACTGCTTTTGCTCTGCTTCTCATAATAGATGTGACTTCTTCTTTAGGTACATTAAATACTTCACTAGCAGTTTTGGTATGAATATCTTCATTGTTATAAAATGCTTCTTTTAATTTTGGATCATCTGAAATATGAGCCAATACTCTCAATTCAATTTGTGAATAATCTCCATCTATCAAGATATAGTCTTTATTTTGTGGAACAAAAGCTTTTCTTATTTTTCTTCCTTCCTCTGTTTTTACAGGTATATTCTGTAGATTTGGCTCCGTACTACTAATTCTACCTGTATTCGTTATAGTCTGGTTAAAGCTTGAATGCACTCTATCTGTATTTTTATCTACAAGATTCATAAGACCATCAATGTATGTAGACTTTAATTTTACAATTTGTCTATACTTTAATATATTTTCTACAATAGGATGTTTATCTTTAAGTTTATCTAATACTTCTGCATCTGTTGAATACCCTGTTTTCGTTTTTTTTATAATTGGTAATTCTAATTTATCAAACAATATTTCTCCCAATTGTTTAGTTGAATTTATATTAAATTCCTCTCCCGCTAATTCATATATTTCTCTTGTCAAATCGTCTATTTCTTTGTCAAATTCACTTCCTAGTTCTTTCAATATTTCCACATCAATTTTAAAACCATAGTACTCCATGCTTGCCAATACTTCAGCAAGTGGAAGTTCCACATCATAATAAAGTTCTTTCATTCCTTGACTTTCAATGATTCCAACAATCTTATCTTCTAACATATATACTAAATCTAATATTTTAGCAAAATATTGTCCTCTTTCATCTATGGATAAAGCTTTATAAGTTTTTTTATTTTTACCTTTTCCCAATAGTTCTTCTTCCTTTTCTATATTGAGATTTAAATACTCATTGCTCAATTTAGAAATGCTATAATCTGTTTCCGATGGATTTATTAAATACTCACCTATCATGCTATCAAAAGTAATAGAACTAATTTTTATACCCAATTTAAAAAGTCCTAGTATATCATTCTTTATATTGTGTCCTGAAACCAATATATCTTCTCTTTCAAATACTTCTTTAAAGCTATTTTGAAACTTTAATAGCAGTTCATTTCCCTCAAAATTTATATAATAAGTGCTATGTCCTTTTGGCTTAATTGCAATTCCCAATATTTCAGATTTAAGAATATCATCATCACCATATACAAATTTAAAGGCAAATGCTTTTGATTTAAGTATTTCATCAACAATTTCATGAAATTTAGATTCACTTTCTATCAATGTAAATTCTGATATATAATATTTTGTGTTTGTCTCAATTTTATCTTTTGGTATCTTTTCTATTAGTGATTTAAATTCCAATTTTTCATAGATTTCTTTTAATTTTTCCCAATCTGGTTCTTCATATTTTAGTTCTTCTAAATTTAATTCCAATGGAACACTGGTGACAATTTCAGCTAGTCTTCTGCTTAAAAAGGCTTGTTGCTTATATTCTATGAGAGACTCTTTTAATTTATTTCCACTTACTTCTTCTATATTTTCATATATATTTTCTATAGAACCAAATTGTTTCAACAACTTAAGTCCTGTTTTTTCTCCTATACCAGGAACTCCAGGTATATTGTCTGATTTATCTCCCATAAGTCCTTTCAAATCTATGAATTGTTCTGGAGTTATGCCGTACTTGTCAATCATGGCTTCTTTGTCAAACACTTCTAGTTCTGTTATACCTTTTTTAGTCACTAGTACTTTAGATTTATCTGAAGCTAATTGTAAGTAATCTCTATCTCCAGAAACCAATATGACATTTAAATTTTTTTCTTCTCCAAATCTAGCAACAGTTCCTGCTATATCATCTGCTTCATAACCTTCAATTTCTATTTGATTTATATTCATTGCCTTAAGTATTTCTTTTAATATTGGAAACTGCAATGATAGTTCATTTGGTGCTTTTTGTCTATTGGCCTTATATAAATCAAATTCTAAATGTCTAAAAGTCGGAGCTTTCATATCAAATGCAACACATAAATATTTAGGATTGTATTCATCTGTTATTTTATATAGCATAGTCAAAAATCCATATACTCCATTCGTATAAATTCCATCTTTTGTTGATAACAATGGTAATGCATAAAAAGCTCTATGTAATAAACTACTGCCATCTATTATGATCAGAGTATCTTTATCCAACAAAATCATCCCCTTAAAATTTGTGATTAACCACTAAACATATATTAAGTATATATGAAAAAAGTTGTTCAGTAAATAATTTAAATAAAATACTTGCATTTTATTCTTTTTTGTGGTACTATATTTTTTGTAGTTGACAAGCCGAAGTGATGGAATTGGCAGACGTGCTGGACTCAAAATCCAGTGGGGCTTAAACCTCGTGCGGGTTCGACTCCCGCCTTCGGCACCATCAAATTTAGCTCTATAGTTTAAACTATAGAGCTTTTTTTATTACCACATTGCCCTTATACCGTAAGTATTTCTACTCTCAGTTTGCATTTATGCTATTTTTATTCTTTATGTATTACGTTGTATATGTTTTTAGATAAAAAACACAATTCTTTTATTTATATGATATAAAAAAGAAAAACTTAGCTAATGCTAAGCAAAAATTCGCCACCCACTTATACAAGGTGGCGTACTCTTTTTGTTTAAAGATATTAAAGATAGATATTTAAAAAGCGTATTGCAATGCAATTATGATACCCCTAATTATAGGGGTATCATAGAGTTTAACGTTCACATATAAATATTCCATCATGAATTCTCCATACTACATCTGATTGACTTGCTATATCCATATCATGGGTAACAATGATTATGCAAAAATCTTGTTTATGTGCCAGTTCTAGCAATAGCAACTCTTTTATATCTATAATATAAATTCTTCATCTCAAGCTTTACCAATATACTCCCTCCCTTTATTCCCTTACCTGTAGCATTTCTAATGGCTTTTTATAAAGCACATTTTTTAAACTTGCTAAAACACCTATAATACTTGCTAACAAGTACCCAACTATGACAAAGAGATACTTCCATATTGGATATACTCCAGATTTAAAGGTTACTACACTTATTACTGCGATAGCTATTACCTCTCCAATAATTGTTAGCAATAAGCTCTCTGTAAATACGTATCGTTTTACTTCCACTTCTTTTACTCCAAGGATTCTCATGATTGCCAACTCCTCACTTCTCCTAAGGATTAATAAATAGGGTAAAACTACAGCGATTATCAATGATAACACTAAGATGATTGGATATATAATACTTAGTAATTCCAAATTTTTTTCCAATGGTCCAATAGTTTCGGTCAGTATATCATCATAAAGGACCAGTTTGTATCCAGTACTATCACCAGATGTAGTTTTAGCTATTCGATTCAATATCTCT
>JAKPAR010000105.1 GCA_029779375.1 Bacillota bacterium
TTAAAAAGTGTCAGTAGTTTGTCTGACACTTTTTAAGTATATTTTTAATAGTATATATATAGTATTCATATTCCGCATCTTCTACTCTTGTTTTTGTAATAGCATTTAAACAATCTTTACAAATATGTGCATTTAAAAACTTAATCCTCTCTTTTTTGTTTTCCCTACAAACCATACAATACAAAAAACCATCCCCTTAAATCCTATTTCCCATAATTATTGCCATTATAATATATATTATTCATATTTATGAAAATAGTGCCTGTCAAGAGAAAGCTAATTTGTACTTATTTTCCTGTTTACTTCATTTAAGAAAGTTTGACTAGGTTTAAATAGGAAAAGGTATTCCTTGTCTTTTCTATAATACCTTCCTACATGACAATTTTCAAAAGATTTGTCAAATACAAATTTATAATTGAAATTATATTTTTCATTCCCACTATAAGGCTTTATAGAGGAAAGTTCATCTAATTTTATACTGAGCATTTTAAAATTTCTTTTCCCAATAAGCCTATGAAATATCAATTCATCATCTTCCAATGTATAACTATACTTCGAAAAATATTTTATAAGAATTCCGCTGCATGCAAGCGTTACCATAAATATTACAATTATATTTGTTACATAAGGATATTTAGCTGTGTATTTATTCGCCAAAAATATTACAAAATCTATAAGAATTGCAATTGCTATAATAGATAAAAAAATTTTAAAAAAAGATTTTTCTTTTCTTTCAACAATTTCATTCATTTTTCTTGCCCCCTTTAACTCTATTTTAAGCAAAATATATAAAAATATCAAACTATTTCGAAATAAAAAAAGCTTCCAACAGAAACATTAAAAATCTTGGTCATAAAAATACCCTTGAAAATTCAAGGGTATTTTAGACATCATTTAATTCTATAATACATATTGTTTGCTTGTATTCCTTTAGAAACTTTACTTTTCCCCTTTGCTTTTGAATATTTACAATCATCTATCAAATCTTCAAAGGCAAAAAACATAAAACCCATAAAAAGTATTAGCACAAATCCAGAAATAACATATTTCATTTTCATCCCACCGCCAACAATCACTACTGTTTTTCTACATTATATCAAATGCTAATACTTATTTCCACATGAAAATACAATTTATTCTTCTGTCCCTTCTTTTTCTCCTATCACTTCAACTTCTGGAGTTTCTTCTATCTCTTCTTCACTCTCTTCTTGTCTTGTTGGTTCAGTAAGTATTGCTATTGCATCTTTTGGGTCTCTGAAAATAGTTATATCTTTGTTCTTGTAGATTTCTAAATCTTCAACAAAGAATGGTGTATTTAAATCTATATTTGAAACATCTGCTACTACTGCTTGAGGAATATCTTTTGGCAAACATTCTATTTCAATTTCATCAAGCTGTTGAACCAATATAGTTGATGGAGTGTCTACCTTTTCCCTTCCTACAATAGTGATTGGTAATGTCATCTTTACCTTCTCGTCCATACGAAGTTTTTGAAAATCTATATGGATTAAATTTCCTTTCACTGGGTCATTTTGCATTTCCTTGATTATAGCTGGAACTTTTTCTCCCTCAATCTCTAAATCTATTAAAGCTGATGAACCATGAGCTTTAATCATCTTGTGAAAATCTCTTTCATCAACTTTGATATTCTTTGTTTCTTCACTTCTTCCATATATTACTGCAGGTATAAAATTGTTATCTCTTAAATGTTTTACATGATTTTTACCTATTTCCTGTCTTATTTCTGCTTTTAATTTAGCATCTGCCATATCCCATTACTCCTTTCATAAATTTCATTGTATTAATATAGTTATACCAAAAAACTAAAATATTTGCAAATTTGAAATGAATACTTTCACAAAATTTTCTGTAAAATTAAGATCAATGCTACCCCCGGCAGCCCCAATATCCCCGTTATAATTGCATTTATAGGATTTATAGCTATAGAAAAACCTACAAAATTCCCTATAATATTTATTAAAAATAGTGCAACTCCGCCCAATATTCCATTTATGATGAGCTTTCCAATCCATTTTAATGGAACAACTAAAAGCATCCCAATTATATATAAAATCAATAGTCCAAAGGCATAAGCAAGTATTACTTCAAAATTCATATTATCACCCCTATTAAAATTTAATCTATTATATAATAAGGGACTAGTTCCGTAAATATTCATTTTAATGATAGACCTTTTTCTCTAGCTTTTTTCAAAAAATAAGTATATTTTATCTTAGAAGCCTCTATTTCATATATAGCTAAATCCACCAAATCTGGTTCAGACACAAATTGAAAATATATTTCTTTACTTTTCCACTCATTGAAAGCATTTCTCAAACTATCTAATAATTCCTCCTCTTCACAACTCAAATTAGAGCTTTTTTGAACTTTTACTTTGCCCATGAGCTTTTGTGAAAAAGCTTCTGATAACTCTATTATTTTCCTTGCCCTTTCTCTGTAATCAATTTTATTCATTACAATACCCCCAATTTTTTATTTATCTATATCTTTGACAAAAAATTAGAGGTATATACAGTTGCAGGTAGCTAGCCCCTCTATTTATATTTTACATTAGTATTCATTTGGAAAAGGTATTTCTCCCTTGCCAGCCCTTATGAATGAATTTGTCCATCCAGGCATATCTGGCTTGTTGTTCTCTTTTATTAGCTTTTGCCATTTTTCATCAGTAAGTCTCTCATTTGATATAAACTCATGGTAGCTAAATACTGCTCCTCTTGTCAAATATAGTTTATCCTTTATTGGCACTACAACATATATCTCATATGCAGGGCCAACTCCTGCTTCCATGTATCCACCTTCGCTATACTCATTTGGAGCAATAGTATGGAAATCCGCTATAACTGCCATATTCTTATCTGTTTCTGATGTTATTTCAAACCAACGCATTCCTTCTCCAGCAAATGAGCTAGTTAAATATTCTAACGTCCCTCCATATACAACTATCTCATAATATTCTTCTTCCGTTAGTTCTTCGTTTTTGAGCTCTTTTACAGAACATCTAATCAAAAATTCGAGAAGTTCTTCGAAATTTTCCATCTTATTATCTATATTTTCTACCAGCAAATCTCTCTGTTTCAA
Source organism: Bacillota bacterium (assembly GCA_029779375.1). GTDB lineage: Bacteria > Bacillota > Clostridia > Tissierellales > Sporanaerobacteraceae > Sporanaerobacter. Next base: position 3,100 of record JAKPAR010000105.1, read on the forward strand.
ATTTTCCCTCGAATATTTAGTAAGCCACAATAGTTTTTCATATACCTCTATATTGGGTTCTACATATCCCAAAGATTCCCCATATCCATCACCACATTCTGCTGCACTTTGCTTTCCATACAATATTGTATCATGTTTAAGTTCTGACCAACTTCCAAGGGCTGTATTCAAGTTTTTATCAACCCAAGCTTCATTGGTCATAAAAGAAGGATACCCCTCTCCATAAGGTTTAAGCAATCCTTTCAAAGTCCACAACCATCCTTGATACATATTAGATTTCCATTCACTTTCTTCTAGTTTTCCAAATTTATTTTTCATTTTTTCAAACATCTTTGGATATTCATCCCAGCTTTGATTTTCTGCCTTTTGCATTTGAATTTCTTTTGCTCTGTCAGAACCTAGTACCCCCATCACATCAAGTCCAGATGGTATAGGTCGTACAATTGGCTCTACTAGTTCTTGAAGGATTTCAGCATCCAAAACATATCTTTGCCCCATAAATCTAAACTGTTTCCCAGCTGGAGTAGTCACAGAAGTATATTTAGGGCTTATCTTTGGCTCTGGAAGTTTGTCTGCTCCCTTGTAGAATTCATCTAATTTTTTCTTGTCATTTAATTTATCTAAATTTGGATTTTCCCCATATACCTTAAATAGCAAATCTCCGTATTCATAGATACCTAAATCATCTGAACTTCCAACAAAGAAATTTGTTGGCTCATATATTTGCTCCCACATTTTATAACTCTCTTCATTTGAATACAAACTATATGTCATCAGCAAAGCTTGAAGAGTTCCATCAATATTTCTTTCTTTGCCCTTGGAATATAGAGGAAATGGGGCCTGACCATACCACATCATAGCCTTGAAATATCTTTCAAAATCCTCACTTCTAGTATAATGCCCTCTCGGTACATATTGACTATAGTCTAGTTCATAGGGGAATAAACTAGAGTTTTGATATCCTGCATGTTCTTTTATTTTTTCAAATTCAGCCATTGCTAAATCCTTTGCTTCTTTAGGTACTTTATCTGGTATTTCTTTCTCAAAGCAAAGTTCTGCAATAGAAAAATATGCGATGTTTTTCAATTGTACATCTTTCATTTCCTTATCTTTAATTCTCTTGTAAATAGAAATTGAATCTTCAAGCATATTGTCTGTCAGCTCTTCAAGTAATGCTATAAGCTTTTGATCTTCTACAGTTCTCAAAGTATAGTCATAAAATATGTGATAAACTTGCAATACTGAATCTGTAGTAATAAATGAAGGTATATCTTTATATTCATTGTCTTCATAGATGTAAAATAATTGTTCTTCTTTGGTAGGATTAACTACAAAATTGTTCTTCTCCAAAAGCTTTATTTGTTCTTTTGAAAATTCTCCAAACTTATTTACGTTTTCGACATTTGCCAATTGAGAATCTACTTTATATGGTTTTACTTTTGTCTCATATTTTATTGGTTCATATGGAACTGAAATATCTTTTCTAGTGGCCTTGTCTGCAATTCCCTCATTTTTATTTGTACATCCAGTCATTATGATAGCTAATATCAAAATCAAAGAAACAACAAAAAATAAAGTTTTTTTCAATTTATTCACCTCTCCACTTTTATATTATTTTCTTCTATTTTTACCTTTCCTAGATACCACCCCTCCTTATCTTTGATTTCTACATAAGCCAAACCATCTACAACCTCTAATCGTCTTATATCTCTAAAGCTGTGACTTTGGAAAAATCCTTGAAATCCAAAACCTCCCCATTTATAAGTATTTACCACTTTTTCTTTATTTTCAAGTACTTCAATAGCTAAAATTTCATCTATTCCGTCTCCATCTATGTCACAAAAATCATAATCTGTAAAAGGTTTAGACAATCTTGAACCTCTCCATTTTGGTCTGAGTGCATTGTCCTCATAAGAATATATAAATGGCCTTTTAGCCATTACCTGATGAAAGGGCGTTTTTTTATATACCCCTACAGATATTTCACACCTCCCATCTCCATCTATATCTCCTAATGCAATTTTCCACGGATTTAGTTTTGAAAAATCTTCCCTGTATATTTCAACTATCTTCCCTTCCAATGAAAAGATAACTACCTCCTTGCCATATTTGCTAAATCTTCCACCTATCAACAGTACTAGCTCTTCTATATCATCTCCATCTATGTCACCTATAGAATACGCTTTGATGCTTTCTTTTAGAGTGTATGTATCAATTTTTTCTCCACTTTCATCATAAAGAGTTATTTTATTTTTATGTATTTCTAAGTTTTTAAAATTTGTATCATATACAGTGGCTTGACTAGATATAAAATTGTAAATAACAACAATGACAACAATAAATAT
>JAKPAR010000148.1 GCA_029779375.1 Bacillota bacterium
TTTTAAATGTGAAAACTGTGGCAATATATATGATTTTAAAGTGTTCGTCACTAATTTTGAAGAAGAAGGTATTGAAGACTTTGAAATAAATAAAAAAAGCATTTATTACAGTGGAATCTGTAATAAATGTAAAAATTTCTAAAAACAAAAGCGGACATCTTATCTATGTCATGACACATAGGAAATGTACACTTAAATTAAAATTCTATCCCTTTTCTCGCCATTAGTCCAGTTGTATAATAGTGTTTTATTTCTTTCATTTCCGTCACTAAATCTGCTATTTCTATTATTTCCTCTGGTGCATATCTTCCTGTCAATACTACTTCTACATGAGGCTGTCTTTCTTTTATCATTTCTAAAACTTCTTCTACAGAGAAAAGTTTATAATATAGGGCTATATTTATTTCATCTAATACTACCAAATCATATTCTCCATTTTTTAAAACCTCTTTGCATATTTCAAGCCCCTTTTTAGCAGCCAATATGTCTTTTTCTGTAGGCTCATTGTATATAAAACAATCTCTTCCAAATTGATGTATTTCTATATTTGGCAAATAGTCTACTATTTTTAATTCGCTATATTCCATACCTTTGACAAATTGACCAAAAAACACTTTCTTTCCTGCCAATGCTGCTCTCACTGAAAGTCCTAAACTTGCCGTAGTCTTTCCTTTCCCATTGCCTGTGTATATATGTATATATCCTTTTTCCACATTATCACCTCTACTATTATTTAATCTCATTATATACTATTATACTCAAAAAACAACTTTCACTTTTCCCTATTGACATATTGGTGTATAATATTATTAGAGACTCGAAATATTTATTTGGAGGGGATATCTTTGGAAAATTTAAAACTAGATGATTTTACAAAGTACAAATTTCTTTCAGGACTTAATTATTCTCCTGATGGAAAATATGCGGGATTTGTAGTTCATAGAATGGATGTTGATGAAAATAAGTACTTATCAAACATTTGGATTTACAATGTAGAGACAAAAAAATATTTTAAGCTTACTTCTTTAGATAGCGAAAAAACTTTTATATGGCTAGATGATGAAAATATTCTATTCCCTGCTATTAGAAATCCAAAAGATAAAGAAGCACTTGAAATGGGAGAAGAATTTACAGTTTATTATAAAATAAATATTCATGGTGGAGAAGCTTGTGAGGCTTTCAAAGTGCCTTTAACTGTGACTGGAATAAAAAAAGTAGATGATAAAAATTATCTAGTGACTGGAGTGTACAATCACTATAAAATGCATTTAGAACAATTGGAAGGCAGCGAAAGAGAAGAAGCCATAGCTAAAATAAAAGAAGAAAAAGACTATGAGGTATTGGATGAAATACCTTTCTGGGCCAATGGAGAAGGTTTCACCAATAAAAAAAGAAATAGATTGTATTTATTTAATGTAGATAGTGGAAATGTTGAAGCTATAACTGATGAATGGACAAATGTTGAAGCTGTTAAACTCAATAAAGATCATTCAAAAGCTCTATTTATATCTAATTCCTTCAAAGATAAAATGCCTCTATCATCGGATTTATATATATACAATATAGCTAAAAAAAATCTTGAAAGATTGACTCATGAAGGTGGATTTGCTTATGCATATGCTGATTTTCTAGGAGATAGTATTATTTTTGCTGGAAGTAATATGAAACACTATGGAGTCAATGAAAATAATCATTTCTACATCATGAATGAAAATACAAAAGATGTAAAAAAGATAACAGACAAGTTTGATTTAAGTATTTGGAATTCAGTAGGTTCTGACTGTAGATATGGCGGAACTCTATCTATCCGAATAGATGAAGACTATTTATATTTTGAAACTACAGAGTGGAACTCCTCCTATATAAATAGAATAGATAAAAACGGCCATATTGATAAACTAATCACTAAGGGTGGAGCTATTGATGGTTTTGATGTACACAATGGAAAAATCCTATTTATAGGATTAAGAAATATGAAACTTCAAGAATTGTATTCTCTAGAAGATGGTGAAGAAATTCAAATTACAGATTTTAATGAATGGGTAGTTGAAACTAAAAAAATTTCTAAACCTGAAAGAATTACTTTTGAAACTGAAAATGGAACAACTATTGAAGGTTGGATACTTAAACCTGTAGACTTTGACAAAAATAAAAAATATCCTGGAATATTAGATATCCATGGTGGACCAAAAACTGTCTATGGTGAAGTGTTCTATCATGAAATGCAATACTGGGCAAATGAAGGATATGCCGTATTTTTCTGCAATCCTAGAGGCAGTGACGGAAGAGGAAATGAATTTGCCGATATTCGTGGAAAATATGGAACTATTGACTATGATGATCTCATGAAATTTACAGATAAAATACTTGAAAAATATCCATTTATAGATGAGAAAAGAATTGGTGTGACTGGTGGCTCCTATGGTGGATTTATGACAAACTGGATAATAGGCCATACTGATAGATTTAGTGCTGCTGCAAGTCAAAGAAGTATTTCAAACTGGATTTCAAAATTCTGTACTACTGATATTGGATATTATTTTGTAGAAAATGAACAAGGTGGTACCCCTTGGAACAATATGGAGAAACTTTGGTTCCACTCTCCACTAAAATATGCAAATAAGGCTACAACTCCTACATTATTTATTCATTCAGAAGAAGATTATCGTTGTTGGCTAGCAGAGGGAATTCAAATGTTCACTGCTCTAAAATATCATGGAGTAGATGCAAGACTTTGCATGTTCCGTGGGGAAAATCATGAACTTAGCAGAAGTGGAAAGCCAAAACATAGAATTAGAAGATTGACTGAAATCACCAATTGGATGGACAAATATCTAAAATAAATTTAATAGATTTCCCATATAAAAATAAATGTCGGTTAAAAATACCGACATTTATTTTTCCCTCCGCCACGGGGACGTTTCGTTTGGCTGGTCATTTTTGGTCCCACTAATGAGTTTTGCTATGCCATCTCCATGCATCTTCTATGATCTTTTCTAAACTATTGTATTTAGGTTTCCATCCCAATTCTTTTTTAGCTTTTTCAGAAGATGCTATCAATATATGAGGATCACCTTTTCTTCTATTTCCTATTTCCACAGGAATATCTCGTCCTGTAACTTCTTTAGATTTCTCAATAACTTCTTTTACGGAAAATCCCTTCCCATTGCCTAAATTATATATTCCACTTTCACCATCTTTTTTAAGCTTATCTAATGCCAATAAATGAGCTTGAGATAAATCCATTACATGAATGTAATCCCTTATGCAAGTTCCATCAGGAGTATTGTAGTCATCCCCAAATATAATGATTTTATCTCGTTTTTTTAAAGCTGTTTCCAATACAATGGGTATCAAATGAGTTTCTGGATCATGGTCTTCTCCTATAACTCCACTTTCATGAGCTCCAGCAGCATTAAAATATCTAAGAGCAATATAATTTATATCTAAAGAATCACTTGCCCACTTGAGCAATTTTTCAATAGCCAATTTACTTTCACCATAGGGATTCCCAGGACAAGTATCAACATCTTCTTTTATAGGAATTTTTTTAGTTTCTCCATATACTGCAGCAGTAGATGAAAATACTATATTTTTTACTCCATACTTTTTCATAAAATGCAAAAGAGTGATAGTTCCCCTTACATTGTTGTTGTAATAGCCTATTGGATCTTTCATACTTTCTCCAACAAGAGAATATGCAGCAAAATGAATGACAGCTTCTATTTCATTTTCTTTAAATGCCCTATCTAAAAAATCCTCATCTCTAATATCTCCACAATAAAACTTTCCACCTTTAATTGCATTCTTGTGACCCTTAACTAAATTATCAACAACAACTATTTCTTCTCTATTTTCCAGCAACTCCATTACTGTATGACTTCCAATATACCCTGCTCCACCAGTGACCAGTATAGCCATATAAAATCACCTCTTTAAAATAGTTCTCTAGTTCCATGACCTATACCTGTAATATAAAACTCAGGACTATATCCTATTTTTCTTTTATACAAGGTACCAACTTTATTTATGAAATTATCTACACTATCATTTTTTACAATTGCTATTGCACACCCTCCAAATCCTCCTCCAGTCATTCTGGCACCTATACACCCAGATTGCTCTAAAGAAACTTCCACTATAGTATCTAATTCATTTCCTGTCACTTCATATAAATCCTTTAAAGAATTGTGAGATTCAACAAGAAGTTTACCTACTCTATTTATATCTCCATTTTTTAAAGCTTCAGCAGCATTTAAAACTCTTTGGTTTTCATAAACCACATGACGAACTCTCTTTTTAATACAATCTTCAAATATATGCTTTTCTACTTCTTCATATTCTTCTATTGAAATTTGACAGAGATTGTCTATATCTTTATAGTTTTTAATAATATTTAAAGCTTTTTTACACTCATCTCTTCTTTCATTGTATCTTGATTCATTTAATTTCCTTCTTTTGTTGGTATCCATAATGACCAATATATAATCTTTCATATTCATATCTATATACTCAAACTGGAGGCTGTTGCAATCTAAAAGCATTGCCTTATCTTTTTTTCCCATAGAAATAGCAAACTGGTCCATAATCCCGCATCTTACTCCTATAAATTCATTTTCTGCCTCTTGGCAAAGCTTTATTAAATCAATTTTAGGAATCCTTCCATCATTAAATAAACTATTGATTATTTCAGCTATTAGCAATTCCAAAGATGCTGAAGAAGAAAGCCCAGCTCCATTAGGAATATTTCCCCACACTAAAATATCCATTCCTGAAATTCTATAGCCATTTTGTTTCATAAAATAAATAACTCCTTTAGGATAATTGGCCCACCCATCTTGACTTTTATAGTTTAAATCATCAATATTTACTTCTACTTTTAATTCGAAATTTTCAGAAGCAAGTCTTATATTGTTGTCATCTCTTTTTCTAACTAAACCATAAGTCCCTATTTCAAGTGCACAAGGCAGTACATGCCCTCCATTGTAATCAATATGTTCTCCAATTAAATTTACTCTACTAGGAGAAAAAAACTTTCTTATCTCTCCAAAACCATAAATTTCATAAAATCTATCAATTAAACTACATAAATCCATTTTCACACCTCATTTAATCTTTAAAAATTCTTATTTAAAAATTTCTTATATGCTTTTTTAAGCTCCAAAGCAGTATCTTCTACTCTTCTTGGATTGCAATTGGCCCAAGCCCCAGTTTCAGAAGATGCGTTGTATTTTATTCTATCTGAAGATCTTAAAGGCGGATAAAACTCTACATGAAAATGAAAGTATTTATCACAATCCCCATACTCTGGTGAATTTACAGGTGCTTGATGAATTGCCATCATATAAGGAAATGGTCTATCATAAAGTGCATCAAATGTAGCTGTCAAATCTCTTAAAATCCTCGCAAAATTATTTTTTTCTCTTTCTGTAAAATCAATGATTTTACTCCTATGAACTTTAGAAACTATAAAGGCTCCAAAGGGATAATCAGTAAAAAAAGGAAGATAACATAAAAAATCTTCATTTTCCATGATTATTCTTTCTTGAAATTTTTCTTCTTCCATATTCATTCTGCATATTAAGCATTCATTATTTTCTATATAATAATCTTTGCAGGAGTTTAATTCCAATTGCAATTTTAAAGGCACAAATGAATATCCATATATCTGACCATGAGGATGAGGCATACTCACCCCTACTTCCTTTCCCCTATTTTCAAATGGGAAAATATATTTAATTTTTTTATCTTTTGAAAGTTCTATATATCTTTCACACCATAAATCTACAAGTTTTCTCAAATGATTTAAATCTAATTGCCATATCAATGCATCATGTTTAGGAGAATACAATATTACTTCACATTTTCCATAAGCAGGTCTTGTCCTATAAAAATCACTTCCTATATCATCTGTTTCCATTGGCTCTTGGCAAAGTGCAGGAAAATCATTGTCATACTCATATACATCATAATCTTCTGGAACTTTTCCTGAACCAGGACAAAATGGACACCAATCTTCAGGCATTTCAGGTCTATTTTGCCTATGAGAAGCCACCATTGTCCAATCTCTCAATAATGGATTCCACCTAAGTTCTGCCATATTATCACTCCTATTTATTTTTTCTCACCACAACTATCTCTAATCACCAATTTCGTATCATAGACAATCTTTTTATTCACAATAGATTTTTTCTCTATCATATCAATAATCTCTACAGCTGCCTTTCTCCCTATTTCATCCATTTTTAAATCTATAGTAGTAAGTTTTGGATGAATAATATTTGAAAGCAATGTATTGTCACATCCAATCACAGAAATATCTTGAGGAATCTGTATTTGGGCATTCTTGCAGGCATTTATCACTCCTACTGCCATCAAATCATTACAGGCAAATACTGCAGTTGCATTTTCCTTAGAATGTAAAAATTTCTCAAATATTTCCCTTGTCTTTTCAACCACTTCCAAACTATTTCCCATTCCTACTGAAATTATTTTTTCATACTTGAGATTGTTGGATTTAACAAATTGTCTATACAAATTTTCTTTTAAATCATAAGACAAACTTCTATCACCACGGACAAAGACAATTTTTCTATGCCCCAACTTAAACAAATACTGAAGAGCTTCTATACTTCCCACTTCTTCATCATAACAAATAAAATTGCCTTTGTACTTGTTAGTATTTCCGTTGATAATAATAATTGGAATTTTCTTTGATAAATCTTTAAAATACCCATTATCCAAATTTTCCATTGAAGGGTCAATAGCTATTATTCCATCCATATTCCTTGAAATAATATTATCTATTACATTCTTTTCCATAATAGGATTACCATCTGTACTATATAAAGACATTGTAAATCCATTATTCACCAAGGTTCTATTTATTTCCTCAACTATTGTTGGAAAAAAAAGATTGGTAATACCCGGTACAAGTATTCCTACACTAGATGTAGTTTTAAGTATCAAACTTCGTGCTATTTCATTGGGTACATATCCCAATTCCTCAATAGCCTTTTCTATTTTTTCTCTAGTTTCCGCCTTTACAGGGTAATTGTTATTTATTGCACGAGATACAGTGGCAATAGAGACTCCTGCCCTCTTTGCCACATCATGTATAGTAGCTCCCATTTACATCTCACCTCAACTCCATTGCCAATGTAAGAAAAACTGCTGATGTCATAGTAAAAGCATTTTCCTCAAGCCCTTCACCTGTAAGGGCATTGTAATTTTCAGTCATTCCTCTTTGAGAAGCCATTCTACAAAATTTCCAAGCAATATCACGTGCAAAGTCTAATTCCCCCATATTGTACAATCCATCAACAATAATCATAGTTGTAGGTGCCCAAATTGGACCTCTCCAATAGCCCTTTTCTTCATAAAAAGGGCTATCTATTCTTTCCGTTGCCAAACCATATTCAGTATAAAATTTGCCCTTCTCCTTTAAATCCTCTACCAATTTTTTAGCTATATCTACAGGAAGCCTATCTCCAAGAACAATAGGCATATAAAGAAGCAAACTATTAGACTCAATGATTTTATTGCTCCCAGCCAATCTAGCAACAAATTTTTTTCCATCGTAAAAACAATCTATTAGCTTATCTAGCAAACTAGAAGCTCTATCTTTCCAATATAGTGATTCTTCTTTCCTACCAATATTTTTAGCTAATGTGGACAACACATCCATTTGAATCACTAAATAGCTTAAAAGATCGGGACTTTTAATAGGTGGTCTTTCATTAAAAACTGTAGAATTGTCCCAGCCACAATCATTTCCATGATTATATGTAGGTATTCCATCCTTGTCATAATCACGATATTTAAACCACCAATTAGTCCACTTGACCAAAGGCTCATATACTTCTTCCATCTTCTCTTTAGTTATAAAATCACTTTTCTTCATCATCCAATCAATAGCCCAACCATGTATAGGAGGTTTAGTACAATTCCAACTTGCAAAGGCATCATTTATATAATCAGGAATCAAACCACTTTCATCTTGATTGTCAAAAAATATCATTATTTGATCCCAAGCTAGTTCTGGATATCTATTTATAAGAGCCATAGCATTAAAACAATTATCCCAGCTCCATATATTTGACATATAATTTTTAGACATATATATAGCTGGCCTAGTAAGCTTTCCCTTTGGATTTACAACACATGACCAAGTAAAATATCCTGCCAATTGCCTTCCCTTTTCTATTTCATCTGAAACTTCAGCTATACTATCCATCCATGCATCATAGCTTTCCTTTATTTTTGCATGATATTTTTCAAAACTATCATATTCTTTTTCTTGCCAAACCGTCTCATAGGCCTCAATAGTAGCATCAAATCTATTGTTTTCATCACATGAAAAATTTGCCACAATATATTCTGATTTAACTATATTCCAAGGTGCATCTACAACAAGCTCTCCCTCTAAAGATGTAATCAAAAGCTTTAGTTGCTCTTCATAGCTATTGACTTCCCACTGTTTTTTACCAATAGGTATAGCATAGTCATAGGACTTTGTATCCATAGTCAATCTTAAACTTGTATTCTCGCCACGAATACGGAGAATATCCTTAGATATACAAAACTCCACAAACCCTTTTGAACTCTCTAATTTCAACAAAGTAGGATTAAAAATGCTCTTAAAAGAAACAATATCTCCATTTTCAACTAAATCTATTCTAAAAAGTCGACTTATAAAATTGTCTCCTCCTTTTACATTCCTTATATACAGTCCATCTTCTATATCCTTTATATTTTCAATATAGGATATAGAAAAAGTTGAACCATAAGAACTAAAAGGTATTTCCTTTATATCAAATTCCATCTACATCACCCCCAGAATAGGGTTTCCATCTAATATTAAACTGAAACTCCTTAGTTTCAAGTCTATGTTGTGGTAGTGGAAGAGGCCCACAGCTATTACTTCCAAGTCCATAATGCTTATAATCAATATTCAATGTGATAAAATCTCTTTTGCTTAAATCTGATAGATGCCTAGCCTTTTCTATATCTTCTGTAGTATAATAATGAGCACTAAAGTTTAAACTTTCTTCAGCATATACTACAAATCCTACCCCCAATTCATCAGAAAAAGAAACCCATTTTACATCAGTTCTATTTCCATTGTCCTGAGGATACACATAGGGAGTATAAAGTTCATCTACAGTGCTTTTGTATACTCCAAAAGGATTAGCTTCTTTGCTATCAATATACGATTCACCTGGCCCTCTCCCATACCATTTAACTCTTGACATAAATTTAGGCAATTTCATCTGTAATCCAATCTTTGGAAGAGTTCCTGGAATATTTCCTTTAGGACTACCTACTATGGACATATCTACATGGCCGCTACCATATATCTTGTAAATATATCTACATTCTAAAGCCCAATCTCCATTTGGTGGTGAAATAAAAGTTTTTATATTCACAATTGCCAATTTATCCTCTATAGTAGTCTCAACTTCATCTATCCTATGATGTAATATATCTAGTCCTTTTTTCCTCCACTCCTTCACTATATACATATCATTATCTATTGGAGCTCTCCAAAAATTCAACTTGGGCCCTTCCTTTAAAATATCTACTCCTTCATAATTCCAACTATATATTTGACCCTTCAACTTGTTAAATAACAAATTGAAATTGCAACCTTTTACATATATAAATTTATAGTCTTCTTTTACATCTACATTAGCCATAGATTCTATATCTAAAACCGGCAATTTATATTCTGAAGAAAGTTTAAATTGTTCCCAAGCAACTACATGACCTTTATTGGCCCAAGGAGTATCTACAGCCAAAACAAATTCAATATTTAGCCATAAATCTGTATTCAAATTGTATTTTTTCTTTAAATCAAAAGGTATTGTAACCACTTTGCTTTCACGAGCTTCAATATGAGGCATATTAAGTATTCCACTTTGAAGTATTTTCCCATCCCCTGAAACATTCCAAGCCAAATTCAAATGATCCAATGATATAAAATCATATATATTTTTAATCTTTACTTGACCTTTGTTTAAATTAACTTCTTCCACCTTTACAGGTTCAATTATTTTCTTGTACTGGATTAGTCCTGGTGTAGGAATTCTATCAGGCCTTAAAAGTCCATCACAACAGAAATTTGAATTGTTGGGTTCATCTCCAAAATCTCCACCATATGCAAAATATTCTCTGCCATCCTCTGTATATTTTCTAATACCATGGTCAACCCATTCCCACACAAATCCACCTTGAAGTCTCTTGTATTTATAGAAAATATCCCAATACTCTTTAAGCCCTCCTGGCCCATTTCCCATAGCATGAGCATATTCACAGAGAATATGAGGCTTATCCATATTTTCCATTTTCCCATACTCCTCCATTCTTTCATGAGAAGAATACATAGTACTCACTACATCAGCCACTTCTACATCAAAATCTCCCTCATAATGAACCAATCTAGTAGAATCCCTTTTATGGCACCAATCTGCCATAGCCTTGAAATTTGAGCCAAAACCTGATTCATTTCCCAAGGACCACATTATAATAGAAGGATGGTTTTTGTCTCTTTCAACCATTCTCTCTACCCTATCAACATAGGCCTCCTCCCATGCTGGGTCTTTGCTTATTTGGCTAATATCTCCCATTAACTCAAATCCATGACATTCCAAATCAGCCTCATCTATTACATATAACCCATACATATCGCAAAGTTCATAAAATCTTGGGTGATTTGGATAATGAGAAGTACGAACAGCATTTATATTGTATTTTTTCATAAGCACTATATCTTCTTCCATAGAATGAAAAGGTACAGCTCTTCCAAGTTCGGGATGTATTTCATGACGATTAACTCCCTTTAGCATTATGGGGACACCATTTACAAGAAAATTTCCATCCTTAACTTCCACAGTCCTAAAACCTATCTTTGAAGGCACAACTTCTAAAATATTTCCTTTTAAATCTTCAAGTACAATAAGAAAATTGTACAAATATGGAGCTTCTGCAGACCACTTATGAGGACTTTTAACTGGTATATCTAATGACACTATTTTCTCACATTGAGAAGCCAAATCTAAATCCATAGCAGTTTCCCCAACTTTTGACAAATTCTCATCAAACAATATATATCGAAGTTTGTAATCTCTATACTCTACAAAATCCACATTTGTCACTTTAGTTTCTATATTTAGTATCCCATCTTCATAACTCTCATCAAGCTGAGTCTTTACAAAAAAGTCTTCAATATGAATCTTTTCCCTGGCAATAAGGGATACATCTCTAAATATGCCACTTAACCACCACATATCCTGATCCTCTAAATAACTGCCATCCGTCCACTGATATACTCTTACAGCTAAAAGATTTTCACCAGTATTTATGTATGGAGTTATATCAAACTCTGAAGGCATTCTGCTCCCTTGACTATATCCAACTTTTTTGCCATTTATCCATAGATGAAATCCACTATCTACGCCTTCAAATCTGATAATGACTTGCAAACCATTCCAATCTTTTGGTATATAAAAATTTCTCCTATAATAGCCTGTAGGATTTTCTGATGGAACCCTTGGAGGATCAACGGGAAAAGGATATATTAAATCAGTATAGTGAGGATAGCCATATCCCTCTAACTGCCAGTTCCCAGGAACTCTAATATCATCCCAATCTCTTGCATCAAAATCTCTATCATAAAAATTCTGTGGAGACTCTTCTGGAGTATGGGAATAGTAAAACTTCCACATACCATTCAAAAGTTTAAATCCCTTTCTATTTTCCATTCCAAAATTAAGGGCAGAATCTATATCTTTATAAGAACTAAAATATGCTCTACTATTTAATCTATTGTATTTTAAAACCTTTAAATTGTTCCAATCTTTCGAATTTGCCATTTTCATCCTCCTAACAAACAATAGTAAACGTTTTCTATTCATAGAATATCATTTTATCTTATATAAATCAATATCCATCACTCCGCCACTCCGCCACGGGGACGTTTCGTTTGGCTGGTCGTTTTTTGTCCCGATACTGAGGCTTTTGTGATACTTTCACGCATCTTGCATTTCAATATATTATCTCTATATTCTTTCCACATTTAGCACATTTCCCATTATTTATTCCAATTATTTCTACAGGCAAATCCCTATCCACTATTTTGCTCCCACAATTAGGACAATAGGTATTTAAATCAATTCCCCACACATTCCCTATATATACATAATTCAAATACTCTCTAGCTATATCTTTAGCTTTTACAAGAATATCATAGCTTGTCGGTGGTTTGAACATTTTATATGCTGGATGATATCTGGTCAAATGAAGAGGAATATCTTCATCTATTTCTGAAATCCACTTAGAAAGCTTTTGTATTTCATCTAAAGAATCATTTTCTCCTTCTATTATAAGCGTTGTAATTTCAACCCAAGTAGATTTTCTGCTTATTTCTATTGTATCCAAAACTGATGAAAGTTTCCCTTTGCACAATCTATTGTAGTAGCTTTCATCAAAAGATTTCAAATCTATATTCATAGCATCTATATATGGTAAAATCTCCTCTAAAGGCTCTTTCTGAATATATCCATTGGTGACTAATACATTTTTTAGCCCCTGATTTTTCACTTTTTTAGATATATATAATACATATTCATACCAAATAGAAGGCTCATTGTAGGTGTAGGCAATACCTATAGAGCCATTGGCTTTTGCAAGACTTAACAAATCTTCATCTTGTATTTCAATAGATACTGGTTTCTCATGAGCTATCTCCCAATTTTGACAAAACTCACATTTTAAGTTGCAACCAAAACTGCCAATAGAAAAAATCTTGCTCCCTGGATAAAAATGATATAAAGGCTTTTTTTCTATTGGGTCAAAAGCATAAGATGTTATCTTGCCATAATTTAGTGTATATAGTTTTCCACCTTCATTTTTTCTTGCTTTGCATATTCCAATATTTTTATCATCTATAATACATCCATGAGGGCAAAGATTGCACCTTACTTTTTTGCCCTCTAGTTGAGTATAATATAAAGCTTCTT
>JAKPAR010000157.1 GCA_029779375.1 Bacillota bacterium
AAACTATACGAAGACAAATAATAGCTAAAAATGATGCAATAAGAGATAAATTAAATTCAATAATAAATTCATCAAGTTATAAAAAATATTTACAAGATGGTATTGTTACTGTGAGGGAAGGAAGATATGTAGTGCCTGTAAAGCAGGAAAATAAATCAAATTTTCCTGGATTGGTACATGATCAATCTTCAAGTGGTGCTACATTGTTTATTGAACCTATGGCTGTTGTGGAATTAAACAATGAATTAAAAGAATTAGAGATGAAAGAGCAAAAAGAAATTGAAAGAATATTATCTGAATTGACATCGATAGTTGCCGAAGAATCTGAGAGTATAATTGAAAATCAAAAAATACTAGAAAAAATTGATTTTATATTTGCAAAGGGTAAGTTAGCTCTTGATATGGATGCTACCAAGCCAATCCTCAATTCTGAAGGATATATAGATATTAAAAAGGCCAGACATCCATTATTAGAGGTAAAAAGGGTAGTACCAATTGATTTATATATAGGGAAGGACTTTAACACATTAGTTGTTACAGGGCCTAATACCGGAGGAAAGACTGTTACTTTAAAAACTGTAGGATTATTGACCTTAATGTCTCAAGCAGGTCTTCACATACCAGCAGATTATAATTCCAGAGTAGCTGTTTTTAATTATGTATTTGCAGATATAGGTGATGAACAAAGCATTGAGCAAAGTTTAAGTACTTTTTCTGCTCATATGACCAATATAGTTGAAATACTTGAAAATATAGATCAAAACAGTTTAGCACTATTTGATGAGTTGGGAGCAGGAACAGATCCTACAGAAGGTGCAGCACTTGCTATGTCAATTCTAGACTATTTATATGGAATAAATGTAAGAACTATAGCTACTACTCACTATAGTGAGTTAAAAGTATATGCATTGACTAAAGAGGGAATAGAAAATGCATCTGTAGAATTTGATGTGGAAACTTTAAGCCCGACCTATAGGTTATTGATTGGTGTTCCAGGAAAATCTAATGCTTTTGAAATTTCTAAACGTCTTGGACTCAACGATTATATAATTGACCATGCAAGAGAACTCATTTCAAAAGAAAATATCCAGTTTGAAGATATACTTCAAGCCATAGAAAAAGATAGGCGAATAGTTGAGGAAAACAAAATTGAAACAGAAAAATTGAGAGAAGAAATTGAAAAATTAAAAGAAGAATTGACTAGAGAAAAGGAAAAAACCTCAAATGCAAGAGAAGATATAATTAGAAAGGCAAAAGAAGAAGCAAGAATTATAATTAAAAGGGCAAAAGAAGAAGCAGACAGTATAGTTGATGAATTAAGAGATATTTCTATTGAAATAGAAAAAGAAAAGAATAAGAAAATTCAGGAAGCCCAAGATAGATTAAAAGAAAATCTTAATGAAGTAGAAAAAGATTTATCAGGTAATTTGCTGAAAGTTAAGAACAATAAACCTCCTAAAAATTTAAAAGAAGGAGAAACAGTAGAAATACTATCATTAGGACAATATGGAACTGTACTTTCTCAAGCGGATGCTGATGGAAATGTAAATGTTCAAGTAGGTATTATGAAGGTAAAAGTTCATATATCTAATTTGAAAAGGGCTAAAGAAGAAAAAACAATACAATCACAAGTAAGTACTAAAAATATAATTAAGAATAAATCCCAAAATATAAAAAATGAGTTGGATTTGAGAGGGGAAACTTTAGATGAAGCATTGTTAGATTTAGATAAGTATTTAGATGATGCTTATCTAGCAAGATTGAAAGAAGTATTTATAATTCATGGGAAAGGTACAGGAGTTTTAAGAGAAGGAATAACTGGTCTTCTAAAAAGTCATAAACATGTAAAGTCTTATAGATTAGGTAAGTATGGTGAAGGAGGAAGTGGAGTTACGGTGGTAGAACTTAAATAAGCCCTTGAAATAATGATGATTGTATTGTATATTTATAATTAATAATTATATAATAGATAATTCTGTGAAAGGGATAGTAGGGTATATTGTTTTGTCAAAGCGAATTGGGGATGGTGAGAGCCCAATACGAAGATATACTTGAAGAGAGCCTTGGAGAATAACATCTGAAAAAAATAGTAGGATGTTACGCAATTGCGTTAAAAGTCATGAGTGGGCAAATTGCCAACTAGAGTGGTAACACGGGATATACTCTCGTCTCTTTATGGAGATGAGAGTTTTTTTTCTAAAAAAATACTTAAGGAGGATAAAAATGATAGATTTTAAAAATCAAGCAGTTAATTTAATATCTCAAATAGATAGCGGTTTGGACATTGATGAAATCGAGTCGTTGATTGAGATTCCACCATCTTATGATATGGGAGATTATGCTTTTCCATGTTTTAAATTAGCTAAAACTTTTAGAAAAGCACCAAATTTAATTGCAGAAGAAATTGCAAATAAAATTAGGGAAAATGAATATTTTGAGAGAATTGAAAATGTAGGTCCATATGTGAACTTTTTTGTCAATAAAGAAGTTCTTGCAAGGACAGTTCTTGATGAAGTAAAAAGTAAAAATGAAACGTATGGTTCTTCAACTCTTGGGGAGGGGAAAACTGTTATTGTCGAATATTCCTCACCTAATATTGCAAAACCTTTTCATATTGGCCACATAAGAACTACTATAATAGGTCATGCACTATATAGAATATATAGCTTTTTGGGTTATAAAACTATAGCTATTAATCATTTAGGAGATTATGGAACCCAATTTGGTAAGTTAATTGTGGCTTACAAGAATTGGGGAGATAGGAGTGTTATAGAGAAAGATCCTATAAATGAACTTTTAAAATTATATGTTAAATTCCATGAAGAAGCAGAAAAAAATGACAATTTAAATGATGAAGCTAGGAGTTGGTTTAAAAAGCTTGAAGACGGAAATGAAGAAGCTTTGGAGTTGTGGCGTTGGATGAGAGAAATAAGCTTAAAAGAATTTAACAAAGTTTATGATTTGTTAGGCATAAAATTTGATTATTTTACTGGAGAAAGTTTTTATTCAGATAAAATGCCAAGAGTAATTAAGGAATTAGAAGAAAAAAATTTATTAGTAAAATCAGAAGGTGCTGAAATAGTAGATTTGGAAAAGTACAATATGCCTCCTGCTCTAATAAGAAAAAGTGACGGTTCTACTCTTTATATTACAAGAGATATAGCAGCAGCAATCTATAGAAAAGAAAAATTTGATTTTTATAAAAACATTTATGTAGTGGGGTCAGAACAAATACTTCATTTTAAACAATGGAAAAAGGTCATAGAATTAATGGGATATGATTGGGCAAAAGATTGTATTCATGTACCTTTTGGAATGGTTAGCCTTGAAGAAGGAACTATGTCTACTAGAAAAGGGAAGGTAGTATTTTTAGAAGATGTTCTCAAAAAAGCTGTTGAAAAAACC
>JAKPAR010000181.1 GCA_029779375.1 Bacillota bacterium
AGGAAGGTGTATATTTTGAAAAAAATCGGACTTGTGTTTTTAATTTTTGTTCTTATATTTAATTGTAGTTTTTCCTATGCTGATGACTTATCTATAACTGGAGAAGCAGCTATTTTAATAGATGCAGAAACCGGACAAATACTTTATGAAAAAAATGCTGATATGCAACTTTTCCCTGCTAGCACTACAAAAATAATAACAGCAATACTTGCAATTGAATATGGGAATTTAAATGACATTGTAACAATTGATGAAGAAGTTGTAAAAAGAACTGATGGAACACATATTGCATTAGAAGTAGGAGAACAGATGTCACTAGATGATTTATTGCATGCACTTTTAATAGAATCTGCAAATGATGCTGCAGTGGCAATAGCTATACATATTTCTGGAAGTGTTGAAGACTTTGCTGAACTTATGAATGAAAAAGCAAAAGAAATAGGAGCTACAAATACTCACTTTACAAACCCAAATGGCCTTCCAGATGAAAATCATTTAACTACTGCCCACGATTTAGCCATGATGGCAAAATATGCAATGAAAAATGAAACTTTCAGAGAAATAGTAAAAAATTATACATATATAATTCCTCCAACTAATAAAAAGGAGGAATCTAGATATTTAAAATCAAACAACAGATTATTATATAGCAACAAAAAAATCAATGTAGATGGCAAGGTTGTACCCATTAAATACGAATGGGCAAATGGAGTTAAAAGCGGTTACACAACAGCTGCCCAACAATGCTTAGTATCATCTGCTGCTAAGGGCAATATGAATCTTATTTGTGTCGTATTGAAATCT
This sequence comes from Bacillota bacterium, assembly GCA_029779375.1. Lineage (GTDB taxonomy): Bacteria > Bacillota > Clostridia > Tissierellales > Sporanaerobacteraceae > Sporanaerobacter. The sequence goes on from JAKPAR010000181.1 coordinate 805, forward strand.
ACTGGTACAGATATTTATGTAGATACACATAAACTGCTCAATTATGGTTTTGACAATTTTGAAAAAGCACATTTATCATTTAAAAATGAATTCATAAAAAATGTAAATATTGAAAATGGATCTAGTTCTTATGTTTCAAGCGTAGCTGATGAAGACTTGTATGTTACAATTCCCAAAGGAAGTAGAAATAATATTGAAAAAACTATTTCTTTAGATGAAAACCTACAAGCTCCTATAGTGGAAGGACAAGCTCTTGGAAAAATAGAATATTTCCTTAATGGAAATTCATTAGGA
>JAKPAR010000186.1 GCA_029779375.1 Bacillota bacterium
ATGCTTCCATCTACAACGGTGAATTTTTCATAATTTGGAGAATTTCCAATTATTTTTTCCTTTGTTACAGCCTTCATTGGATCCTTTCCGTCTGTAACATTGGTGAGAACTACATAGTATTCTCCAACTTGAATATCTGGTACTTCTACTGTAAGAATACTCTTTCCATTTACATTTTGCTGAAAACGTCTATTCTTTCCCTTGTTTTTAAGCGAATAAAGATCTGTCCCATCTATTTCCTTTAAGAAAAATACATCATATTCTTGAAGATCTGTTGGCGAATTGTTGAAAGGTGCCTCAAAGAAAATAGTATCTCCAACCATACCTCTATTAGGTCTCATTTCTAAATTGCTTACATTTATATTTTGATAAAAACTAAATTGGTCCTTGTATGTATAAGTAATAGTTACCTTAACTGGCACATCCTTATTTTTTTCATTAAATGTATAGTTCTTTGTCTTTTCCTTTTCAAATATCACATTTTGAAGTCCAAGGGATCCTGTAAGCCCTTGTATAGAAACACTTGAATTGTTGTCAAAATGATAATCCTCTATTCTATTGTAGGCTCCTTCTTGCTCATAATATGCCTTTATATCTCTTTCCTGAGCTATGTTTAAAAGATTTGTTCCTTCTAAGACTAAAGTTCCATGTTCATTTTCTACCTTTCTTGAAATTCCTGTAAGGGTAGGCATCAAATCTTCATCTAAGTCAATATTTATAGAACCTATTCTCAATTGTTTTCCCAATTCATCACTAGTCAAATTGAATTGAAGCAAAGTCTCTTCATTGTTTATTCTATTGGTCAAGGCCCTATATCCTTCGCTTGTGTATATACCTACAGTTGCATCCTTTAAATACTTTCCTGTGATGAGAATTCTACGTTGTTGCATATTCCTATTTCTGTCATATATCTTATACAGGGTCACTGACTCAACTACAAATTCCTTCTGATCATAGGCATATGCTACTATTTCCCCTAAAGATAAAAGGGGTACAATCATGGAAAAAATAAGTAATATTCCAATCATTCTCTTTATTTTCATACAATCACTCCATTTTTTATTAGTCCTATATATTTTTATCGGCAAAATATGTACCTTTCTTGAGGATATTGTAGAAGATTTATAGAAATTTGCCGATATAAATTATGGAAAAGTATTTGAAGGGAGTTGAAAATATGTACAAAAAAATAATTTGCATCACAATGATATTAGCTATGGTCTTTCCTTTACTGCCCGGAAAAACATTAGCCGAAGGATATGTAAAGGAAATTGACGCAGAATTTAGCAATATGGAAATTCAAGTAGAAGGGAAAAAAATATCAAATCATAAGGAACCTTTTGTATATGATGATGAAATATGGGTTCCTCTAAAGGATTTGGGACGTGGACTTAATTTAGATGTGAAGTTTAACAAAGATAAAAAAAGTATTTCCTTAGACTCTAAAGGAAAACTTAAAAAAGATATAGATAAATCCACTACCTCCTACCAAAGAGGATATG
>JAKPAR010000196.1 GCA_029779375.1 Bacillota bacterium
TTTCATTATCTTTCTCACTATCTCTATTTATCTCATTTATTTTGGTATCTATTTCTTCTAATTTATCCTTCATATTGTACAACATTTTACAATCTTCTACAACATCATCAAACTCATCATCATCTATATCCCTAAACTTTTCAAGTTTATTCATATCATTAGATAAATTCTTTATATTTTCATCTATTGTTTTTAATTCATCTCTGCACTCATTGATATTCTTTACTATACCATCCTTTTCCTTTTCCAAAGTAATCAATTTGCTATAATCACTTAAATCTAACCTTTCACATTCCTTTAAAGCTTCTATTTCTCTTTTTAAATTTTCTATTACATTGCTAAGCTTTATAGCCTCTTCATATTTTTCTCTTATTTCTTTAATTTCTATTGCTTCTAATTGCTTTTTAAGCATTTCTCTGTTTTGCTCAAGCCTTATCATTTCTTTATTCATTTCATTGAAACATTTTTTTTCTTCTTCTATCTGCCTTATATACCGTAAAGCCTCTTTTTTTTCATCCATTAAAGCATTTAATTCTTCTACAGTTTTCCCATAAGGTGAAGATTTTCTTTGACTAGCAGTACCTATAGCATCTATTTCTTTATTTAATTTTTCTATTGCATTTTTCACTGAAATATCTTCATCTAAACTGCCACCAATATTTATTAAACTGTCTTTTACTTCTTTAGATAGTCCTTCATCGGTTTTAGAGCCTAGCTGCTTGATACTTACTGTATTGTTATACACAATACTATTAAGACCCAACAGTCTAGAATTAGGACAATGCAATCTCAATACTGGATCATACTCAAATAAGTCAGTTATATCTTCTCCAGTTTTGTCATCATATATTTTTACGTCATCAAAACCTTTCACAAAATTTCTCTCAATCCTATATATTTCCCCTTTGTATTCAAATTTCAAAACACCACAATACTCATTGTATTTCCAGGGAAAAAATCTTTCATAGTCATCAGTATATATTTTTCTCTTTGAATAGGGTTTGAAAAATCCAAAAAACATTCCCTCAATAAATTTGTGGATAGTAGTCTTTCCACCTTCATTTTCACCATAAATAATATTTAACCCATCATTTAAAATTATTTTTTTATCTTTGAATTTTCCAAAAGATATAAGATTTAACTCATAAATTTTCATTTCATCACCTTTTCATCTAAAAGAACTTCTAAACCAGCATAAAGAGCAGCTTTTACAATTTCATTTTCTAAATCATTTTTTTTCATCTCTTCAATAAACATTCCAATAATATTGTTTTTATTTTGTATAAGCAATTTCCCCAAATCATAATCAGGTATTGTGTTGTCGATAATTTCAACATAATAATATTCATTCCTTAACATTTCTTTCAAATCATCCATATCTATATTTATATCCCTATCTCTAACCCCATTTAAAAAAATTCTATATAAATTGTTTTCTCTCATAAATGCATTGTCAAGATTCATGATTTTACTAAGTATATCTTTTTGAGTCATTGTCTCACTTATATTTATTTCTTTAATGATAAAACTTCTCTTTGAAATCGGAAAAAAGCTCATACAAACATTTCCCTTTTCGATAGTACCTTCAACTATTCCATGAACACCAGCTTCCCCAAAATCCAAAGGTTCTGGACTTCCACAATAGCTTATATTGTTACTTATAAATTGAGGCTTATGTATATGACCCAATGCAATATAATCAAAACCTTTTGATTTAAGCTTATTCTTGTCAATTGGTAAATAAGAAGAAAACTTATTCAAAACATCTCCATGAATTGCTAATATATTTATCTTGCTAGTATCCTCTATAAACAAATCTTCAAAAATATCTTTTTTCTCCTCCTTTTTATCCCAACTATATCCCCATATAACAGTATTATATTTCTTAAACTCTATAGAAGAAATGCCTTTGGATTGGAATATATATACATTTTCCGGCCAATCTATAGTATTATATAAACTATCCTTTCTTAATGGATCGTGATTTCCTGTTGAAATTATAATATTTATATCAACTGCTTTCTTTAAAATATCTCTAACTCTTTTTATATCTCCAACATTAAAATATTTCTCTTCATACAAATCTCCCACAATAAATAAAAAATCAACTTTATTTTCTATAGCCCTATCTATTATTCTCTCAAAGGTTTCCCAAAGTTCTAATCTTCTTTGTCTTCCATATGAACTATCAAAACTAGCATTTTCAAATTGAGACCCTAAATGTAAATCTCCTGTATGCATACATTTTATCATTCTAGTACCACTCCTAAAACTACATAATCTATACATAAAAGTATAACATAAAGTAATACTATGAAGTCAACAAACACTGATTTTTTGATATTTTTTAAGTTATTTTAATGTTTACTCAAATTTGTATACATTTCTCGAAATTTATTCTATAATATAAATAGTCATAATTTTTGTACATTAAGGAGGCCAAAGCATGAGGAACAAAAAACTTAAGCTAAAAAAACAATCATTTAAGCCAAAAGAAGACGACCTTAACGAAAAAAGTAAAAATAAAAAATTTAATTTTGCTTTAAATAGTATCCAGACTAAAATAACTCTTGCTCTAGTAGCACTGATCATAATTATCTGCGTCGTTCAAGGTATTATTTCTTACAATAATGCAAAAAATTCATTGATAAAAACCACAGAAGACACTCTACCTAAAATAGCAGAAGATGCTGCAAATTTAATAGATACTAGATTAAATGCACAAATTTCTTTTCTGGAAACAGTTGGAAAACTAGAACAACTAGCTAATAAGGATATCCCTTGGGAAGAAAAGACAGCACTTCTAAAAAAAGAAGCAGAACGTTTAGGATACATAGATATAGGAATAGCAGATCCTATTGGACATTTAAAACTCATCAGCGGAAAAGAGTATAATGTATGGGAAGAAGAATATTACAAAGAAGCTAGAAAAGGCAATAGCTATATAACAGAACCTTTCATAGATAAAAACACAAATACACAACAAATAGCTATAGCAGTACCTTTAAAATCTAACAATGTAACAACAGGAGTCATAATTGCCTTTGGCAAAGCGGAAATATTCAATGAAATAACCTCTAACATTACCTTTGCCAAAACTGGATATGCTTTCATCCTCAATAAAGATGGTTCAATCATAGCCCATCCAAATAGCAAGTATGTAGAAACTGAAGAACTTGATCTAAAAACTATTGAAAAAGATAAAAACTTAATAGGCTTAAAAAATTTAATGGAAAAAATGGTTGCTGGAAAATCAGGAATATATAAATATGAATTTCAAAATACGGCTAAATACGCTGCATTTTATCCAGTGAAAACTACTGGATGGTCAGTAGCAGTTACAGCTCCCGAAAATGAAGTATTGGGAAGTTTAAATAGCTTAAGAATAAAAACATTCATCACAACTTTAATATCTTTAATTCTGGGAATAATCTTTTCATTTTTAATCACTGGATTTGTAGCAAAACCAATTACAGCTATAACAAATACTGCAAACGATGTGGCTAATTTAAATCTAAAAATTAATATGTCAGAAAAATATTTAAAAAGAAAAGATGAAATTGGCACATTAAGTATTTCATTTCAAACAATAATTGAAAATTTAAGAAAGTTTACAAAAGAAATAAATGAATCATCTGAACAAGTTGCAGCTGCAGCAGAAGAACTAACTGCTACAACAGAACAATCTGCATTAGTTTCAGAAAGTATAGCAGACTCATCTTACAACATTGCAGAAAGTTCTGACCATCAATTACAAGAAGTAGTAAGCGTTGTAGAGTCTATTGAAAAAGTATCTAATCAAATTGATGAAGTTGTAGGACATGCTAGAGAAATTTCAGATTTAAGCAAAAATATTTCTCAAAATAGTGACGTGGGTAAAAATAAAATTCAAGAAGTTATATATAAAATGGACGAAATAGACAAAAGTACAATTGAAGTCCAAAATTCATTATTTGAAATAACTCGTAGTTCTAACAAAATGAATGATATAATAAAAGTAATTCAAGATATAGCTGAACAGACAAATTTACTTGCTTTAAATGCAGCTATTGAAGCTGCAAGGGCTGGTGAATACGGGAGAGGCTTCTCTGTTGTTGCAGATGAAATAAGAAAATTAGCCGAAGAAACAAGAAAATCTACTGAAGCAGTTAACAATATTATAAATGAAAATAAAAATACCATTGACAAAACAAATGTATCTATGAATTCTAATAACAAAAATGTGAAAAATGGCAAAATAAGCGTTGAAGAAGCTAAAGAAACCTTTAATCAAATTTTAGACCTCATAGATGAAATAAATATAAAAATAAAAGAAACTGTTGAAGCTATAGACAATGTAGCTAACGAAAATATAAATCTAAAATCAAAAGCAAGTTCAATAGAAGAAATGAGTAAGGAAGTATCTAGCCAAATACAAAATATTTCTGCCGCCACAGAAGAACAAACAGCTTCTATGGAAGAAATAGCATCATCAAGCCATAGTTTATCTAAATTATCTGAAGAACTACAATCTTTAGTAATGAGTATCAAATATTAAATATTAAAAGCCCACCTAGGTGGGCTTTTAATATTTAATACTCATTATGATATCCTTTGAAGTCTCAACTCTTCCACTATTCTTAACCAGATCTTTAACCATATCCATATTGGTTATGACTACCGGTGTTATAGGAGATTTTTTCATAGACTTTATAAAATCTATATCAAACTCCATCAATAGATCTCCTTTTTTTACTTTGGCATTTTCGCTAGTAATTCTTTTAAAGCCTTCACCTTTCAATTCTACCGTATCTAAACCAATATGAATCAATATTTCTAAACCCTCGCAAGTTCTAATGCCAATAGCATGATTAGTTGGAAACAAACTCACTATTTCTCCATCAACAGGTGAAAATACCAACCCATCGCTAGGTTCTATAGCTACACCATCTCCAATCATTTTTTCAGAAAAAACAGCGTCTGGTACATCTTCTATACTTATTATCTCACCACTTACAGGAGCACCTATTTCAATTATTTTATCTTTCTTTAAAAAATTAAACATTTATATCCACCCTTTGCTTATTTTTCAATTTTAAACTCTTCTACAATTTCTTTTGTACCTTTTAAATGGTCAGACACAACTTTAAAATTTTTCCTTGCTAATCCAACAAAGAGAATGTCTACTACTGTAAGCTGTGCTATTCTAGATGCAATAGCTCCTACTCTCAAATTTTGTTCTATACCACCAACATACAATTTTATATCAGATACATTACTAACTGGATTGTCTCCATACTTAGTTATAGAAATAGTTGTAGCACCTTTCATATTAGCCATATCCATAGCTTTAAATATCTCCAATGTTTTTCCACTATGAGAAATACCTACAGCAACATCATCTTTTTGAATGTTTACAGAAGTTGATAACTGTGTATGACTGTCTAAATACATAAAAGCATTTCTGTTTATCCTCATAAGTTTATATTGAAAATCCATAGCAACCAATCCTGAAGCACCTATTCCATATAAATAAATATTATTTGCCTTGTCTAGTGCATTTATGGCTTTTTCAACTTCATAGCTATCCAATAGTTCCAAAGTATTTTCTATAGACTTAATATTCCCAGAAGATATTTTGTTTATAACAGCTTGAATACTATCATCTACAGATACATCTTCATAGACAATATCTTTATTTTTTTCAGAATCCGCTACATCCTTTGCAAGTTCAATCTTAAATTCCTTAAATCCATCAAAACCCATTTTTCTGCAAAATCTCACTATACTTGACGAACTTGTATTGCATGAATTAGCCAACTCATGTATAGACATATTATAAACCTCGTGGGAATTATCTAAAATACAGTTTGCAATTTTTTGTTCTGAATTAGTAAGTTGGTCTTTCATTTCATTGATTTTCAAAACTACGCTCATATCAATCCTCCACCATATAAAAGCTAAACTTTTCCCCTGGTTTTAACATTTCAATCAATATATTGCCTTCACTAGCATCCCCTACTACATTTACCCTATCATCAATATCAAAATCTTTTTTCAATATTTGCAATTCGCCTTCATATCTTTTATATTTTTCATTATCTATTGTAACAAAATACTTCTTTCTTGGCAAAATATTGTTGTTAGGTATTATTTTTCCTGATTTTATGAGCCTAGATTCTTGGGACCTTACAACAAACTCTCCTGGATCCATACGATTTGTATGTGTACTGTTTAATATTTCTAATTCAGTCTTTGATAAATCCTTGCTAAATCTTATTGGGATAACAGTTTCATCATCTTTAATACAATTTAGACTTTTCATCTCATCTTCTGAAGCCATTGCATCTCCTATAACAATAAAATCAATACCTAATCTCTGTAAATGTTGAGCAGATACTAAAGGTTTCGCATTTCTATGCATTTCTAGTGTTGGAAGTCCTTCGTATACAGGACCTCTTCTTTTATATTGAGAAGGTATAAAAGCCATAGTCTTTATACCATATTGTTTAAAAATACTATTTTTTTCAATTAATAAGTCTTCAGATATTCCTGTATCTTTTCTAGGATAAAAATTATGACATGCATTTATTTTATCTATTCTTCCACCATAACTTATAAATTTCTCTATATCTTGCTTCACAAAAGTAGTAGCGTTTACAGTTATACCAAAACTATAATTTTGAGTCATTTGAGCTATCTCTTCTAATGTAAATCCATAATCTAATCTTAAATAATCTATATTGTATTTTTTTATATCTAAACTATCAAAATAATTTTTTGAAATATCAACCATAGTTAAAAATCCCAATTTAGAAGCATGCTCCAAAATCTTTTCAAAATCTTTTTTAAAGCTTTCATTTGTTTCAGGGATATGAGCCGAAGTAAATATAGTATTTAAACCTAAGCTATAAGCCCTATTCATGTATTCAATTATTTCTTCTATGTTATTTTCCATTCCAGCATAAACAGATATTCCAAACAAAACATCACCTCATTTAAGATAACATAAGGTGCTGAATTCAGCACCTTATGTTATAATTTTGCAAATAATTAAAATCTTACTACTCAACAGGATCTTTAAATCCTAACAACATTGTTGCAATAAATCCACCAATATAAGCACCTAAAATTCCCAATAGATAATGTCCAACATGACCTGGTTCAATTAGTATTGCTAGTGGTATCCCAGAAATACCCATATTCACAGCTCCTACTTTTAAAGTGGCTACTATTGCTCCACCTACTGCTCCACCAATACAAGCACCTAAAAATGGTTTCCCAAGTGGCAATGTAACACCATAAATCAATGGTTCTCCTACTCCAAGTATCCCTACTGGAAGAGCATTAGCAACAGTTTTCTTTAATCTTTCATTTTTAGTCTTTACAAGCACTGCAATACTTGCTCCTACTTGGCCTGCTCCTGCCATAGCTAAAATTGGAAGCAATGTAGTGACTCCAGTTCTTTGAAGTAAATCTGCATGTATTGGAGTTAATCCTTGATGTAATCCTGTCATTACCAATGGCAAGAAAGTCCCACCTAATATAGCTCCAGTTAATGCTCCACCCTTATCAATTGCTCCTGTCACAGCAGCACCTATACCATCAGAAATAAGTCCACCTAGTGGTTGCAACACAAGTACTGAAGCAAATCCTGAAATCAATATGGTCAAAAGTGGAGTCAAAACCAATTCAACGGATTCTGGCATTGCTTTTCTTATTTTCTTCTCAATAAATGATGCAAACCATACTACCAACAATACTGCAAATATTCCACCACGCCCTGGTATAAGTGCTTTGCCAAACAACTCTACATCAGCTAATCCAGGTGATATAGTTATACCTGCCATCAATCCACCAATTGCTGGTGAACCTCCAAATACCTTTGCTGCATTCATACCTACCATTATTGCCATGTAACCAAAAACTGCTCCTGAAAACACTCCCAATAGTCCAGTTATAGTTGGATTTATTCCTGCAGTCTTTAGTATATTATTAATCCCCATTATAAGTCCTGAACCAATAAATGCTGGAATCAAAGGTATAAAAATATTTGAAATCTTTTTCAAAAAGTCACTTCCTGGAGCCTTGTATTGTTCTTTTACTTGGGCTTTAACGGCTTCAGCATTTCCAAATTGCTCTGCATCAACTACTTTTATATTTGTTGTATCTTTGATATGATCTGAAACTTTTGCTGCAGTCCCTGGCCCTACAACAACTTGAATTTGATTTCCTGATTCTACTACGCCCATAACTCCTTCTACTTTTTGCAATTTCCCCTTGTCTAATTTAGACATATCTTTTAAAGTAATTCTTAATCTAGTCATGCAATTTTCAAAGCCTAAAATGTTTTCCTCGCCACCAATATTGTCAAGGATACCCTTGGCCATGTTGCCAATTTTTTCACTCATTTTGCAGCCCCCTTTTTATTTTATTTAGAAATTGCTTGTTCAATGGCTTTACTTAAATAGCCATTGTTTTCTTTTAGAATATCTTTACCTTTTTCAAGGTTGAGACCAGTTTTAATCAAAAGAATTGCCAATTTCACATCATAGTCAGTTTCTTCTAAAACCTGTGATGCTTTTTCTTTTGATACTCCTGTTGCTTGACATACTATTTTTTTAGTTCTTTCAACTAACTTTTGATTTTGAGCTTTCAAATCTACCATAAGATTTTCATATACTTTTCCTAATTTCACCATAGTTCCTGTAGATAACATATTTAAAACCATCTTCTGAGCAGTTCCAGCCTTAAGCCTTGTAGATCCAGATATTACTTCAGGACCAACTATAGGATTTATAGATAATTTAGCTGTATTTGATAAAATAGAATTTGGGTTGCAAGTTACTGCAATAGTGAAACTTCCTAACTCATTTGCATACTCTAATGCTCCAATTGTATAAGGTGTCCTTCCACTAGCAGCAAGTCCAACCAATACATCTTTAGAAGAAAAGTTGATTTCTTTCAAATCCCTAATGGCATAATCTTTATTGTCTTCCGCCCCTTCTACCGCTTCAAATATTGCTTTATTCCCTCCAGCAATTAATCCTTGTACCAAGGTAGGTTCTACCCCAAAAGTTGGAGGACATTCCGAAGCATCCAAAATCCCAATCCTACCACTAGTACCTGCACCTATATAGATAAGTCTTCCACCATCACTTAACTTTTCTGCAATAATATCAATAGCTTTTGCTATATTGGGAATTTCCTTTTCTACAGCATAAGCAATCTTTTTATCTTCATCATTAATCATCTTAACCATTTCAACTGTAGATACTCTATCAATGTTGCTAGTATTTTTATTTATTCCCTCTGTTACTAACTCTTCTAAATTTATCATCTTGATCACCTTTCTTCTATATACCTTTTGGATTACTTTTATTATATCATCTCTGAAATTTTATTTCAACGCATTATTTAAAATTCGAAACTTTATTTCATTCATATGCAAAACATAACCCACTTTGACAAGTGGGCATTTGTATTAATCGTTTTTCATTTTGACTTTCATCAATAAATCTTTATCTTTTTCTACTTCTCCATCCATTTTTTCTATAGACTCTACATTTCTCCTATTGGTTATAACTACTGGAGTCAAAATGGACTTATTTTTTGATTTCAATAAGCTTAAATCAGCTTCTAACAATAAATCTCCAGCTTTTACTTTGTCATTGAGCTCTACATATCTTTTGAATCCTTCACCTTTTAACTTTAAAGTATCTATCCCAATATGTATAAGCAATTCCAAGCCACTTTCTGAACTGACAACTAAACAATGGTTAGCATTATAAACACTTGTTATCTCTCCATCAAAAGGTGCAACAATTTTCCCATCTGTAAGTTCTATTGCCAATCCATCACCAGCTATTTTCTTTGAAAAAGTCTCATCTGGAACTTCTTCAATTGGCACAACTTTACCTGTGGCTGGAGACAATATTTCTATGTTCTTGTCCCTTTTAAAAAATCTTATCATGATACCACCCTTTCAAAAATATTCAATTATTTATACCCAATAATATCACAATAATCACTGTTTGTTTATTATTTTTTATTTAACCATTTACATGCTCATTATCCAATTCTCCAGATCCATATCGAATTCTGAAGGTTTCCCCTCAAATTTACATATTTCTATATACTTTTTTATAGGCGTTTTATAATCAAAGTCAACAGTCCATTTGTTAAGAATAGAAATGCCTTCCCTTTCATAAATAGTTTTTGAAATTATATAACCTAATACATATACATTGATTTTATATATCAAATTGTAATCTGGATTTTCATTTTTTATTGACAACAAAGCCCTATTTAAAATATTGAAATGCTCTTTGTAAAATAATATCTCTCTATGAGTCAATGTGCCTACAGGATCATCTCTGACAAAATCAGTTCCATGCTCAACTAAAGAAGCTATTCCTTCTTCCAAAAGTCTTCCCAAAGTATCATATAGTGCTTTCTTGGGATAAAAACTCATCTTTAATATTAATGTAACTTTTTTCCCTATAGGAACTTGTCTAGCATGATAGAACTCATGAGCAAGTATTTTCTCAAATTCATCTATATTTCCTATGTATTTTATGAAATTTATATATACATTTTTAGTAAATATAGCAAAACCACCATCTACGCCACCAGCATACAATACTATATTGGGATCTACTTTTATAGATTCCGGAATATATTTGTATATCTGTTTAAGTACATTTTCAAAGATAATATCCTCATTTTTTTTAATGAACTGGAGATTTTTTTTAACTTCTTCTATATTGTCTTTTAAAATATAAAATTCATATGGATCTTTATAATTTTCATCTTCAACAACTTTTCTCAATTCTTCTTCTATTGTCAGACTATTAGTTTTTCTTCTCAACTCTTTTTCGTGTTTTAAAAACAACTTTCCTTCTTTAGAAGAAAGATATTTTTTTAACTTTTTATCGTCAAATTTGTCATCTTCTAAAATATTTAAAATATATTCGACCCCATCAACAAATATTTCCACATTATTCCTCCTCATTCTCCCTTGTATTCTATCTAATTATACTATTAATAAAAGAGAGGTATGCAGAAGTTAGATATTTTCTAACCATTTTTTCAAATCATCTATTTTTGCCATTGTTTCATTATATCCTTGCATATATAAAGCATCTAGTTTAGAAATATCTCTTTCTAGTCTATCTACATCAAATTTTTTTACAGGTCTAAGCACGAAAGCTTTACCTTTTTTTTCAAGTTCTTGAATTTTATTTAATGCAGAATTGTATCTAATATGTCTAGTTTTAATTGCTTCAACTACTTTAGGATACTTTCTGGAAAGTCTTTTTATTGCAAAATTTATTCTCTGAGGTTCTTTTCTATATCCCTTGTTTCTTGTAAGTACAACTACATTATACTGATTCCCATCTTCAATAGATTTATTTATAGGAATAGAATCTGAAATACCACCATCATAATAAAATTCTCCATTTATTTCTACAGGAGGTGAAATGATAGGTAAACTACTAGAAGCTCTTAAAACCACTTCCATGTATTCCACTGGGTCAAAATCATTTTTTTCAAAATATACAGCTTTCCCAGTTTTACAACTAGTAGCACATGCCTTAAATATAGTCTCGGATTTCTTAAAAGTTTCATAATCAAAAGGTACTACTTTATTTGGAAGACTGTCATATAGATAGTTCATATTGAAATAACTTCTATCTTTAAGCCAATGCCTAAATCCGGAAAATTCCTTATCTTTGACATGTTCAACAAATACTTTTCTATTCCTTTCCCTTTGCTCCGCCACAAAATTAGCTCCATTGCTTGCTCCTGCTGATACACCTATTACATAAGGAAATTTTATATTTGAATCCATAAAAGCATCCAATACTCCCGATGTATAAGCCCCTCTCATTCCTCCACCTTCAAGAACTAGTCCTACATTTTTATCTGCCATTCTATCACCTTCTTTATTTTCCTATTTTATATATTGTTATAGTTTAATTATATATGATTCCAGAATTTTCACAAACCCTTAATTGAAAATATTTCTATTGTTCAATATTTGGACTTTTACCCGCAAATATTGTTTTTTCACCTTTAAAAGTTAAAATTCATATTATAAATGTGAAAGGAGACTTTCCTGTTATATTTTCAAATAATGGATATGCTAGAATGAGCTTTTTTACGGATAAATTTAAGCCTAAGGATATTATAGGAAAATCAGTAATAATACATCAAAACCCTGATGATTATAGAACACAGCCTACTGGAAATGCTGGGAAGAGGATGGCTTGTGGAGTGATCAAATTTACTTCCTATCAAATATAGTTTCATGTATTACATGCTTCTTTATGTCTATTGCTTTTTTAGGGCATAGTTCATGACAACAAAAGCATCTGATGCAGCGTTTCAAATCCACTTCTGGTTTCCCTTTTGACATATCAATAGCCTTTGGTGGACAATTCTGGGCACATATACCGCAAGAAACACATATATTGTGGTTGAATACAGGACGCGGTCTAAAATTATTTAAAATCCAATTTTCCATAAATTTAGGGACTCTTCCCCCAACAAAATTTACATTAGCTGAAACTGGTAGTTTAAACTGTTTTATATCTATATCTTGTGGCTTTAAGCCTACAAATTCTATATCATTTATATCAACACTAAAAATATTCCTCTCTTTAACTACTCTAAGAATAGGTATAGACAATGGATCTATACCTATTATCTTTGATGCTACAGTATCTAATGCATAAGGATTTTCTGAAGCAAATATAAGACCTACAAATCTTTTATCCCCAGAAGAAGGCCCATCTCCTTCCATTCCTTCTATACCATCTATAATTGACAAATCTGGTCTCACATACTCACAAATATCAACTATTGCATTGGCAAAATTCTCTATATTGTTCATTTTGAAATGATATTCTGCTTTTGTCACTCCTGGTATTGTACCATAGAGATTTTTTATTGCTCCTGTATAAGTCATCATAGCATGAGTTTTAAGTTTAGCAGCAGAAACAACAAAATCAACTTCATCAAAAGCTTTGACGATTTTCATGTTTTTAAGCATTTTTGCCTCATCATTTTTCACTTCTACAAAAGATGTATCAAAATTGAGTTCACAACCCGTTCTTTTTTGAACATCAAACATTCCAGTAGACTTATATACGGCCATTAAAGATTTTTCATTAAAAGGTCCTCCAGGACTGTCACCGACAATTACTTTACAACCTAGTTGTTGAAAATATCTGACTATAGATTCAACAACAGTCGGATGAGTAGTTACTGCATCATCAGGTGAATTTTTCTTAAGTAGATTCGCCTTAACTAACACCTTACTGCCTGTCCTCACTTTGGGCTTTATATTTTCCATACTATCTAAACATTCAAATATCTTTTTCTCTACCAATTCATAATCATAGCTTTCACAACTTAAAATACATACCTTTTCCAAAAAAACTCCCCCTAGCCTGAAATATTAGTTATAGTTCTTACTTTAGTTTATATATACCATACGTCTTTGTAATAGGATCCATAAATATTGGCAATTTAGGTGGATAAAAAGTGAAAACTATAAATGCAAAACCTAAAACAATAAAAATAATCAATCCAATTGTTTCACTGGTTCTAGAAAACTTTTTCTTAATCATGCTACTACTTATCCATTGGCAAAAAATAGCTCCTAGTACATAAGAAGAAATATCTACCCACAAAATACTTCTTTTAATTATAGCAGTATAGCTATAAAAAACCCCTATAATTGTAGCTTCTAAAACGACAATTCCCAGTGCCTTTCCTAATAAAAAACTATTCACATATCTATTGATAGCTGGATATTCAATTAACGAAAAAAATATCAGCGACCAATATCCTAATTTTAAATGTTCCCAAACACTTTCATTTATCGAACTTATGACTCCTACAAAAGTTAAATTGTTTGACCATTCGTATGTAAAATGTAACAATGAACCTACAATTATCATCCAAAATACACCCACAATTTCCCATTTGTTTATTTTCTTATCTCCATAATAGTACATCTTTTTTTCTCCTTTTTTAATTTTACATATTATATAATTCCACATATTTATATAAAAATCCTTTCAATATTTAAATTTATTTAGTAAAAAACAAAAGGGCCTAGGCCCTTTTACTTTATCAATTTTGACAATATCTTAAATTCCGGTGTACCTGCTTTTTTCAACAAATCAAAAATAACTGTTTCTGTATTGGTTATTACAGCTCCCATATCTGTCATTAAAGATAAACCATTTAGATAATTCTCCTTTTCTCTTGAACAGACTCCATCTCCCACTATAAATACATCATATCCATCAGAAAGCAAATCCCTTGCTGTCTGGAAAACACATATATGAGTCTCCATCCCTGATATTATAACTTTCTTTCTACCAGTAGATTGAATATACTTCTTTACATCTTCTGTATATGCTGAAAACTCAACTTTCTAAAATCTCTCCCCATTTTTAAGGACTTCTTCAAATTCAGGAAAGGTGTTTCCTAAGCCCTTTGGATATTGTTCTGTATATATAATAGGCATATTTAGTTCTTCTGCTGCCGAAATCAATATCTTTGTCTTTTCTATCACTTTTTCCGCATATTTCATTGGCTTAACTAATCTATCCTGAATATCAATAATAAGTAAAACTGTGTCTTCTCTGTCAAGAATGTATTTATTCATTTATATATCTCTCCTTTTATCTTTCTTTTGTAATCATTATAATATATTTATACTAAATTTGAAAATATCTCGTTTCAATAATTCTATATTTCTAGTATAATATATCTATATTAAATTCAATTGACGATAGAGAAGCTCCTACTAAGGGGCTTTGTTCTAATTGGTGATAAAAATGTGCTATGTATATATATTAAAGTGTTCTGACAATACCTTATATACAGGTTGGACAGTTGATCTTCATAAGAGATTAAAAACTCATTCCAGTGGAAAAGGTGCAAAATATACAAGAGGTAGACTTCCTGTAAAACTTGTATATTTTGAAAAATATGAAGATAAGATATCTGCCCAAAAAAGAGAATATGAAATAAAACAAATGACAAGAAAAGAAAAGCTTGAATTAATAGGGCTTTTCCCTTAAATATATTATAAACCATCCTGTAAGTACAATGCCTTTAAATATACTGCTTATGCTTATACTCCACCATACTCCATTTAACCCTAGAGATGTCTTTGAAAGTAACAAGGCAGAAGGTATACGAAGAGCATTAAATACAATTCCAACAACAGATGGTGGAATTGTTCTACCTAAACCATTGAAAGCTCCTCCTGTCGTTATCTCTATGCACATAAAAAATTGAGAAAGTCCTAATATTCTTAAATAGGTTGTCCCCAATTTTATGGCTTCACTATCATCTGGAATAAAAATTCTAAATACAGGTGTAGCACCAAATATAAGCAAACACGTTGCAAATATACCAATAATACTTACAAGTCCTATAGCTTTTCTATATCCTTCATGAATTCTATCCCATCTATCAGCCCCATAGTTTTGTCCCACAAACGCAGAAAGAGCAGTAGAAAATCCTCCTGCTGTCATCCATGATATAGATTCTATTTGTGAACCAACATTCTGTACTGCTATAGGAGTAGAGCCCCATTGAGCCAATATTTTTGCTATAACCATAGACATAAAAGCAAAAATTCCATTTTGCAATGCTGCTGGAAACCCTAATTTAAATATAGTTTTTATATATTTTGATTCAGGAATTTCAAACAAATTCAAACCAGAGAACAAATCCAATTTATCTGTATTTACCTTTATAAAAATAAGAGTGACAACAAATTGGGAAATAATTGTAGCTAATGCAGCTCCTTTCACTCCCATTTCAGGAAATGGTCCAAGACCTAAAATCATCAGTGGATCTAATATCATATTAGTTATAAGTCCAACTGCAGTTATTCTAAATGGAGTAGAACTATTCCCTGCACCATTAAAAATCCCTGCAAACACTGGATTCAAAAAGAAAAACACCATTCCAATAGATACTATAGTTAAATAATCTACAGCCATTTCTGCTACTTCAACATCTTCAAGATTAAAAAAACCTATAAGCTGACGTCTAAAAACTATCAAAAATATGGAGTACAATAGTCCAATGATTATATCCAATTGAATTGAATGTAGTACATATTTTCTAGCAGATTTCATATCTTCTTTTCCATAAGATTGTGCAACTCCTACTTCAGCACCTATTTTAGGTATCAAAAATATAGATGCTCCAATCCACGTAAAAAATCCAGCAGTACCTGCTGCTGCCACTTCTTTGGTTCCTGCTCTGCCAAGCCATGCCATATCCGTCATACTATATGCCATTTCAACAAATGATGTTCCCATAATTGGAAGGGCAAGTTTTACAAGTGCTTCTGTTATATTTCCTCCTGTCAATCTACTATTTTCCGCCATACTCTTCTCTCCTTGTCTATACATACTATAAAAATTTTTAGTATTTCGTATCTCTAACAATTCTACTATATAAAAAAATATCCTTCAAGATGTTTAAAGGATATTTTTTGTGTTGCTATATATCTATTATCTCTACATCAGGACTCAATTTATATATTAAATCTTTTCTCTCAACTATTATATCAATTTTTTTATAAAGCTCTTCATCTTCCTTAATTGCTTTCAATAAATTTTTATTGGGGTTTATGGCTATAGGGTTTGCTACCATCCTAAGCATTGACAAATCTCCTGCAGTATCTCCATAAGAATAACTTTTATTTAAATCCACATCAAATCTAGATACAAATTCGTCAATGGTCCTCTGTTTATTTTCAGAATCCCACATTCTTATAATTTCTCCAGTAAAATTGTTGTTTTCATCTACTATATACTCACTACCTCTATATTCAGTTACGCCATACTTTTTAGCCATTTTCTCTACCAAAAAATCAGGACTCCCTGATATGAAAAATACCTTATGACCATTGTTTTTATGCCATTCTATTCTAGATCTAGTATATTTATAAACTAGATCTCCATTTATTTTTATTACCTGATTAGCTATAAAATCTATATAATCTTTATTTACACCTTTAAGTTCCCTTACATAAAATTCAGCCAATTCCTCTAAATAATCCTCAAAATCTCCATATCTCTTTTCCCATTCATAATAAGTATGTTTCACATGATTGTGCCATATAGCTGGATCTATGACCTCATATTTAATTAATTTCTTAAAATGTTGTATCATAAGAGAGTTTCTATAAAGGGTACCATCTATATCGAAAAATGCTCCAACATTTTCCACCTCATCACCTCCACTATATTCTAATTCTCTTTTTTTCTCCCATTCCAAAACATTCAGCTATATCTATTTTTCTATCGCCTAATTTAAAATAACCTTCATAACTTCCTATGGGAGCTTCATAGTCCGATTTTACTATTAAGTAATTAAATTTTATTTCTGTCTTTGTTTCTGGATAAAAAGAAATATTCACCATATCATATTCATCTTTAATATTCCACACTTCTCTATTTTCATATTTTCTTTCTACTTTTATAGGAGGAAGTACATTCATCTTTCCATCAATCCAAATACAATTTTCATTATATTTTTCATGATTTAACACTTGATTGTCTGTCAAATTAAAAGCAAAAGTATTTCCACTATTATCTTTTCCCCATCCTGTCACCCAATCGTATTTCATATTGTAAGGATAATACCCTTTATGGTCATCTATTATCATGTGAGAAATTTCCTTGTCAAATACAATCTTTTCATCCCCTAAAATTAAATACCCTTCCATAGGCATAAAATTTTTGTGTGAATAAAGTCCTCTGTTTTCTCCAAAAGGCTGGCATATAACTATAGGTTCAGTAATATGATATGCTTTTATATCAAGTATTGCCATAGGTAAATCATGAGGCTCCATTTTAGCTTCAACTACTATCTCATTTTTTCTTAAATTGTTTTCATAGCACATATAGTAAGCTTTAGTTTGACCCTTTGTCTCACTATTAAACAGCCCTTTTCCTATTGAAGCTTTTTTAGTATTAATTATTTTTTCATAATCATATAATTTTTTATTCCTCTTGTCATATATTACCAAACAGATAAGTGTAGATATTTTTGCAGTATATACAGCACCAAAAATAAATATATCCCTATTTCCTGCTTGAAAAGCTTCCCATTCTTTTAATCTAAAATTTAAAAACCATTTAGGTAAAGCATATCCTAAAGGTTTCTTTGCATCCAACATATTCACTTTAGAAACAGCCCTATTATATGTTCCAAAATTAAATCTTCCATCCAAATTCACTAAAGATTCAATATCTTCTCTTACTTCCCTATAATAACATTTTTCTTCGCAAATTTTCATGAAAATCCCCCTTAAACTTAAAAATAAGACAATTATATTATATATTCCATAATACTTGTGAATATCCTTCTTGCATAAATAAAAAAGCTTCCTTAAAGTATCAGAAGCCCTTTTTAATATGGAATCCTCATCTAAATTTTAAAAACATCTCTCGCTTAACTAATATTGACCTAGCAAACCTCTACACTTTGCCACTTTTACACATTTATTGAAAACAAATAAACCTATGATGAAATACAACAAAGAATTCCCAGCCATTATTCCATAATCCAATGCTGAAAAATCTCTAAAAGAACATCCCCCCATCATAGTTGAAAATATGGAGCCTGCAGCATAATTAAAGGGGAGCAAACCAGATATAATTCTACTTCTCGGAAATGTAGCAACTAATACTATTAAAAAATATTGAATAATATTTAATAGGGATTGAACTCTTTTAAAAATAAGAGCTAGCCCTCCGCACATCAGTCCTATGCCTAATATACTGAAAACACCAATAAATATGGGAATTAAAATAGAAAGTACATTTATTTCCAGCCAATGACCAGTTGTTTCCATTATGATTAAAAGTAGAAAAATAGAAAATATTGTCTCTATCAATAAATTTGAAATACTTCTCACAACTAATATTTGAGATAAATTTATATTGGACATATTTAGTTGTTCCAAGGTTCCTTTACTTGCATCATCAATTATACTAAAAGCAATATCTGAATAAGCTACCATGATAATAGTCCATAAAAAATAACCAACTATAAATCCCTCTAAATTTTCTCCCATGTCCAAAGGTGATACTCCCAATGACATTCCAAAACTTTTTAGTCCCGAGAACATTACCATAAATAGTATATAAAAAATCAAAAGATTAGAAATTGTATTAAATTTGTATCTATATAACTCCTTTACATTTTTCTCCAATGAAACCTTGAATAAATAGTAAATTTTTTTCAACTACTCCACCTCCCCATTGGTAATGTTCAAGAATATCCTTTCAAAATTGTTATCTTTTTGTTTTATCTCCTTTATAAAAATACTTTTTTCCCTCAAGCTATCTATAATTGCATATATTTCATTTACTTCAGATATATCAACTTCTATCTTGGTTCCATTGTTTACAAAATAAAAATCATACCCCAAATTTGATAAATATTTTTCATCATCTTTAGATAAGCTTTCTGTAAGCACTATTTCATAAGTCATACTTCTAAACATATCCATAAGTGCTCCTACGCTATCTTGAGCAACTATCTTGCCTTTATTTAAAATGACTACATCTTTACAAATATCTTGAACTAAATTCATATCATGAGTACTTAACAAAATAGTCTTGTTCATGCTAGAGACAATATCCATAAGTACCTCTTTTATATCTATATGACTTTGCACATCCAATCCAAGGGTTGGCTCATCTAGCAATATAATTTCTGTATCACATACAAGAGTCATAGCTATAGCAACTTTTTGCTGCATCCCCCTAGATAAGTTGTTGACCATTGTATCTTTTTTATCTGACAAATTGAATCTATCCAACAGTTCATCTATATGCCTTTCAACCTTTTTCCCTCCAAGTCCCCTTATTCCTGCAAAATAACGTAAATTCTCCCTTGGTGTAAGTTTCCAATAAAGATTTCTTGTACCTTCAAAAAGTGCAGATATATATTCCATAGATTTTTTGTTATCTTCCCCAAATATCTTAATCTCACCACTATCAGGAATAATCAAATTGCAAATACATTTTATAGTAGTAGTTTTCCCAGAACCATTGGGACCAAGTATTCCACATATTTCACCTTTCTTAATTGAAAAAGAAATATCGTCTACTGCTTTTAAATTTCCATAATATTTAGACAATTCGTTGACTTCTATAGCCTCCAATGAAATACCCCCTATCTTTCATTTTCTCAATTCTATTATTATATGTTGTAAGATATGTTTTTATATAAACTTAACATCATTTTAATCCCTCTCTTATGAGAGATTTATCATATACTATAATTACCTTAATTATTTCTATCTCCATAAATTTTCAAAAAAAGCTTAAAGAGCACAGCCCTTTAAGCTTTTATTTTCTTTGTATTTTTCACTAAGCAAGAGTTACATTTGCTGCTTGTGGTCCTTTTTGTCCTTCAACTATTTCAAAAGTAACATTTTGGCCTTCTTCTAATGTCTTAAAGCCTTCTTTGTTAATTTGTGAAAAGTGAACGAAAACATCATTCCCATCTTCAGCTGTGATAAATCCAAATCCTTTTTCTGCATTGAACCATTTTACTGTACCATTAGTCATGTAAATACCTCCAAAAATTTATTTCTTTAATTCTCTTTAAAACATTTATCTATAAAAATTTTCGAAATTGTCGTCATTTATGTAGCTTAAGTATTCAGCAAACATATCCAAAATAATTTCATAAATTTTTAAGAAACAAAATATTTATTACGAATCAAAGCTTTCTTAATTATATCACCATTCATTATATTTTGCAACCAAAAATTTCTACTTTCTTAAATCTTTGTGAACTATATTATAACTTTATTATAGACAAATTATTCATAATTTTATTTTGATTCTCTTTCAATTATATCATCCAATATTTCTGCAGCTTTTACAATGATATTTCTACATCTCACTTCTTCATCTAGATGATTTTTCTTCAATGGTATACAGTCTATATCCCCCATTTCTTCTTTATATCTATATATCAACTCTTGAGTTAAATTTTTTATTTTGTCACTTTCATGCCCATTGTTCTTAACAAACATAGTTCCAAGAACCATTATAGAACCAGTAATAGCACCACATAAATCTCCAGTACACATTCCACCGCCAAATCCAGCAGCTAACTTTAAAGCATTTTTATCTAATCCCAAATTATATACTTCATTTGAAGCAT